>CAYJTC010000085.1:0-6852 GCA_964372955.1 uncultured Planctomycetia bacterium
TCGTACTCGCTCATCAGGGCGTGCCAGTCGGCCACCATGAAGAAGCAGTCGTACTGCTCCTGCAACTCGACCCACTTCTTCAAGGCCCCGACCCAATGCCCCAGATGCAGGGGGCCGGTCGGCCGCATCCCGCTCAACACCCGCTGACGTTGACTCACGGTTTAAAAGCGTGTCCCGTGTCCTGTGTCAAAGCGTCCAGCAACTTCACTGACACTGGACACTGGAAACCGGACACTGGAAACCGGACACGCCTTTCATAATTTGGCGGCGACTTCCTGGACTTCGATTGACTCGATCACGTCTTCCGGCTGAAAATCGGACCAGCCGGAGACGCTGATACCGCACTGGACGCCTTCGGTCACCTCCCGGACATCCTCTTTGAACCGTTTCAGGGAGGTAATTTTCCCCTCGTGAAGCTGTTCGCTCCCGCGGAAAACCCGGGCCAGAGATCCACGGGTCACCTTGCCCTTGATGACCTGGGATCCGGCGATCGTCCCGGCCTTGGAGACCTTGAAGACCTGGAGCACCTTCGCCCTCCCCAAGACCGTCTCCACCCGCTTGGGCTCGAGCAGACCCTCCATGGCGGCCCGGATGTCGTTGACCGCCTCGTAAATGATCCGGTACAAGCGGACATCCACCTGCTCCTGCTTGGCCAGCGCCTCGGCCTCGGCGGTCATCCCGACATGAAAACCGATGACCACCGCGTTGGAGGCCTCGGCCAGCAGGACGTCCGGTTCGGTCACGTCGCCGACCCCCACATGCATGATCTTTAAGGAGACCTCCTCCGTAGCCAGCTTCAGGAGGGAATCCTTCAGGGCTTCGGCCGATCCCTGCACATCGGCCTTGAGGATCATGTTCAGGCTCTTCAGGCGGCCCTCCTCGACCTGGCGGTGGAACTCCTCCAGACTGACCGGTCGGCGGACCGTCACTTTGACGCCGGCTCTCAGTTCTTCTTCGCGACGGCTGACGATCTCCCGCGCCTGCCGCTCATCCGGAACCGCCAGGAACGACTCTCCCGCCTTGGGAACGCCGTTTAAGCCCAGCAGTTCCACTGCGGTGGAAGGACCGGCCTCTTTCAGACGGTGCGCCCGCTCATCGAGCATCGCCCGGACCCGGCCCCAGTAAGGACCGCAGACCATCGCGTCTCCGACGCGCAAGGTCCCGTTCTGAACCAGGACGTGGGCCACCGGCCCTCCGCCCTTGGACAGCTCGGCCTCCAGCACGATGCCGCGGGCCGGCTTGGTCGGGTCGGCCTTGAGCTCCAGCAGCTCGGCCTCCAGCAGGATCATCTCCAGAAGCGGGTCGATCCCGGTCCCGGTTTTGGCGGAGACGGGTGCCACGATCGTCTTGCCTCCCCATTCCTCCGGCATGAGCCCCAGCTCCATGAGTTGTTTCTTGACCCGGTCGGGGTTGGCCGAGGGTTTGTCGATCTTGTTCAAGGCCACCACGATCGTCGCTTCGGCCGCCTTCGCGTGGTCGATCGCCTCCGCCGTCTGAGGCATCACCCCATCGTCGGCGGCGACCACCAGCACCACGATGTCGGTCACATGCGCGCCCCGGGCCCGCATCGCGGTGAAGGCCTCATGGCCGGGCGTATCCAGAAAGGTGATCATTCCCTTGGGCAAACTCACCCGGTAGGCGCCGATGTGCTGGGTGATCCCGCCGGCTTCCCCTTCCGCCACTCGGCTCTTCCGGATGGCGTCCAGCAGAGAGGTCTTCCCATGGTCGACATGCCCCATCATCGTGACCACCGGCGGCCGGGGCTTGAGCTTGGAAGGGTCTTCCTGATCGTGGAGCTCCACCAGCTGTTCCTCGGTGGTTGGCATCCGCTGGTATTCGTAGCCGTACAGCTTGACCACCTTTTCCACCGGCTCACCGGTCAAATGCTGGTTGATCGTAGCCAGAATCTTCATGCCCAGCAGATGCTTGATGATCTCACTGGGAGAAACAGCCAGCTTGTCGGCTAACTCCTTGACGGTCAGCGGCACCTTCAGCGCCAGCGGCTTCAACGGCTCCGGCTCTTTCGGGGCGGGTGGAGCCGGAGCGGGGGCCAGAACGGGGGGCGGTGGAGGAGGCTCCGCTTTCTGGATAACGGGAGCTAAGACAACCGGAGGAGCAGACGGCTTAGGCGCCGCCGGTTGAGTCACGGGTGGCGGAGGTTTCTGCGGCAGAGGAACTGGTTTGGCCGGTGGCGGAGCAGGCCTGACAGGCGACGGAATCGGTTTGCTCACCTGCGGTGGCGGAACGGGCCTGCTCACCGGCGGAGCAACCGCAGGTTTAGCCGGAGAAAGCTTAGCTGCTGGAGCCGTTTTCTTCGCCGACACCTTCTTAACGGGCTTTGCCGCCGCAGGGGTCCCCCTTTTGCTTTTCGTTGAAGTCTTAACCTTGTTTGCCGGCATCGGTTGTTCCTTTTTCCTCAGAGGCCGGAGACGCCTCCGGCTCGGGTTCCGAAGTGGGTTCTGGCGCAGCCAAGCTTTCCAACAATTCTCGCGATGCCTTTAGAATTTTCTGCGCCGTCTTCTCCCCGACCCCCTTGACCTGGATCAGTTCCTCGAGCGTCGCCTTCGCGATCCGGTCGACGGAGTTGTACCCGGCCTCTTTCAGCGCCTCCAACAGTTTCGGCCCCACCCCCGGCAGATCGGCCACGTTGGCCTTGGCCAGGGCCGTGATCTGGGCGCGGGACCGGATGTCGATGTCCAGGCCGGTCAGCTTGGCCGCCAGCCGGACATTCTGCCCTTTCTTTCCGATCGCCAGGGAGAGCTGGTCGTCCTCGACGATCACCTCGGCCCGCTTTTTGTCGGGGCCCAGATGAATCTCCGCCACTTTCGCCGGCGCCAAGGCGGCGGTCACGAACTCTTCCAGGTTGGGATTCCAGCGGATGATGTCGATCTTCTCCCCGTGGAGTTCCCGGACGATGTCTTTAACCCGGGTGCCCCGCATCCCTACGCAGGCCCCCACGCAGTCGACCTTCTCGTCCTTGGAGTAGACGGCCAGCTTCGTCCGATCCCCGGCCTCGCGGGAGACCGCCTTAACCTCCACGATCCCCTGTGCGATCTCCGGCACCTCCAGCTTGAACAGCTCCTGCACCAGGCTCGGGTGAGAGCGGGAAAGGATGATCTGCGGCCCCTTGGCCGTCTTGTTCACCTCCAGGCAGTAGGCGCGGATCCGATCTCCGGGCCGGAAACTCTCCTTGGGGGACTGTTCTCTCTTGGGAACAATTCCCTCGGTCTTGCCCAATTCCACGACAATCGCCCCCTTCTCGAAGCGATGCATGGTGCCGGTGAAGAGGGTGCCCGACCGCGGGGAGAATTCGTTGAAGACCACGTTGCGCTCCGCCTCCCGGATCTTGTGGAAGATCACCTGCTTGGCGGTCTGGGCCGCGATCCGCCCAAAGCCCGTGTTGGAGACCTCCTTGCCGTCGGCGATGATTTCGATCGACCCGGTCTTGCGGTCGACCTTCACCGTCACCTCGACCACGCTGGGCCCCAGCGCCTTGCGGGCGGCGCTGATCAAGGCGGACTCCACCGCCTCAATGAGCACCTCCCGGTCGATCCCTTTTTCCCGGGTCAGATGATCGATGATGGCCAGGAATTCGGCGTTCACCCCGCCCCTCCAGAGTCCCGACCGCGCAAAAGCGGGGTCACAGGTCCACCTCTTGGGTGGCGCGGGCGATCTGGGACAGCAGGATCCGCCTTTTACCGCCGGCATCCATTTCCAGAACGATCGCCTCCTCGTTGGCCATCCGCAGTTCTCCGGAATGCTCCGTTTTTCCATCGACCGGCAACAGGGTGCTCACCTTGACCCGCCGGCCGATCACCCGCTCGAAATCCCACCCGGTCTTCAGCGGCCGGTCCAGCCCCGGAGAGTTGACCTCCAGGACGTAGGGCTCCGGAATCAGATTACGCTCCTCCAAGAGTGCGCCGATGGCCTGGTTCAAGCCGGACAGCTCATCGAGGCGGATCCCCCGCGCCGTGTCCACGAGGAACCGCAGGACCATCCGACCCCCTTCATAACGGCAGGTCAAATCCACCAGATCCGTCTGGCGGCCGGCCAGCAGCGGCCCCATCAGCTCCAGAACCTTATTTTTAATTTCCTCTCGATCTAACATCGCACTCGACCTTGTGAGAACAAAAAAGTGGGACAGACTGCTCCCACTTAAGATTTCTCTGGATGTGGAGACTTATTATCCGACGGCAGAGGGGGGATTGTCAAGGAGCTTTTTGACGGCGAAGACCGCTTCTGCGGTGGGAATCAGGACCGGTTGGTCCTGCCCTCGCGTTTTAAGCTCCAGAGAGGATTGCCGTAACCTCTTTTCGCTCAATAGGATACGGATTGGAAACCCGATTAAGTCGGCGTCTTTCATCTTGACTCCGGCCGAGACCTCCCGGTCGTCCAATAGGGCCGCAACGCCGGCTTGGGACAGGTCGGAGTAAAGGGCCTGCGCGGCTTCTTTCGTCGGGGGATGGGCCATCTGGATGGGCACGATCACCACCGAATAGGGGGCCAAGGAGACCGGCCACCGGATGCCGGCTTCATCATGATGGGATTCGATCACCGCGGCCAAAATCCGGGTCACGCCGATCCCGTAACAACCCATGATGAACGGTTTGGTTTTCCCATCTTCGTCCAAAAAAGTGGCCTCCAGGCCGGTGGAATATTTAGTCCCCAGCTTGAAGATGTGTCCGACTTCGATCGCCGCCAGCAGGCGCAACGGCTTGCCGCATTTCGGGCAAGGATCCCCCTGAGCCGGGCCGCGGGACAAATCGGCGGCCGCCCGGTCCTTCGAGGCGGCGTAAGCGCAGGAAGAACAGCGGACCACCGTGTCCTCGCCGGAGGAGGCCAGCACCATGAACTCGTGGGAATCCTTGCCTCCCATGACGCCGGTTTCCGCCTCGACGGGAAGGGCCTCCAGCCCGCATCGGGTAAAGATCCGGCGATAGGCCTCGAACATCTTCCGGTAGTTGGCCTCCAGCCCCGCCTCATCCCGGTCGAAGCTGTAGGCGTCCTTCATCAGGAATTCGCAGGAGCGGATCACCCCGAACCGGGGGCGCGGCTCATCCCGGAACTTCACCTGGATCTGGTAAAGGGTTTTTGGCAAATCCCGGTAGGAACGGATCTCCCCGGCCACGAGCGAAGTGATCACCTCCTCGTGAGTGGGCCCCAGCACCATCTCTTTGCCATGCCGGTCTTTGAAACGGACCATCTCCGGACCCATCGCTTCGTACCGGCCGGATCGCTTCCAGAGCTCCGCCGGCTGAAGGGCCGGCAGAAGAACCTCCAAGGCGCCGGCCCGGTCCATCTCTTCCCGGATGATTCGGATCACGTTTGAAAGGGCCCGCATTCCCAGCGGCAGGTAGGAATAGGTTCCGGAAGACAGTTTTCGGATCAAGCCGGCCCGGAGCATCAGCCGGTGGCTGACGATCTCCGCCTCCGCCGGCGTCTCCCGCAGGGTGGGAATGTACGTCTGCGACCAGCGCATGGCTCAAAAGGTGCCAGAGGGGTCTGACCCCTCTGGCACCTTGGGGTCTGACCCCTTTAAGGGTTGAACCATTTTCCGTGGGACTTAATCAGTCCAATCAGGCGCTCGTCGGCGTCGGCGGTGGGGACGCCACGCTCGACCATGTTTTTGCCGACGTACAGGTTGACGGTGCCGGGGGAACCGCCGACATAGCCGAAATCGGCGTCGGCCATCTCGCCAGGCCCGTTGACGATGCAGCCCATCACGGCAATCTTGATCCCTTTGAGGTGGCCGGTCTTGGCCTTGATCCGCTGGGTGGTCGATTCCAGGTCGAACAGGGTCCGACCGCAGCCCGGACAGGCGATGTACTCGGTCTTGAAGGCCCGGACCCGGGCCGCCTGCAGAAGGTTATAGGCCAGCTTGAGGATCCGGGCCGCCGGGAGCCGGGAGCGGATCGCCACCGCGTCTCCGATTCCGTCGACGAGAAGGCCGCCCACCTGGACCGCCGCTTCGATGAGAAATTCCAGGTCGTCTTCCTGGAACCGGCGGGCGTCCCAAATCAGGACGATCGGGCGGCGATCCCCTTTTGAATCCAGCTCCCGGACCCGGCGCCGCCCTTCCGCCAGAAGCTCTTCGGCCTGAATAAAGTTAAATTTTGCCAGGGTAGCTTCATCCTCTTTGAGGACGAATTCACAAGGCGTGTCGGGCCCGCCGGCCTCTGCGCCGAGGCGCGTGGTGGCGCTTCCTTTAGCGCCAGCCAGGCGGGGATGCGGGTAATCGCCGGAGATCAGCCCCACCTTGACCGACTCTTCCCCGCCGATTGCCACGGTTTCGTGCAGAGCAGGGGTAGTGGAACGGCGGACCCAGGCGAACGGATGGATCGGCGGAGGCAGTTGCTTTCCCTGCGCCCAGCGGGCTTGAGCCCATCGGGCCAGCGCTAGGGCCACCGGCACTTCCTTGACCGGATCCTCCGTGAGCGAAACCCGGAGGGTGTCTCCGATCCCTTCGGCCAGCAGGACGCCAATCCCCAAAGCCGATTTCAGGCGGGCATCCTCCCCTTCTCCGGCTTCGGTCACTCCCAGATGCAGGGGGTAAGGCGCTCCATGCCGGTCCAGCGCTTGGACCAGAAGGCGATTGGCCTGCAGCATCACCACCGGATTAGAGGCCTTCATCGAAAACAGGATGTTCCTGAAATCGCGGCCTTCCGCGACCCGGGCATACTCCATCGCCGACTCCACCATCCCCTCCGGGGTGTCCCCGTATCGGTTCATGATCCGGTCGGAGAGGGAGCCGTGGTTGGTCCCGATCCGGATCGCCCGGTTGAGCCGTTTGCATTTCTCGACCAGGGGCGTGAAAACCGCGGCGATCCGGTCCAGCTCCTCCCGGTACTGGGC
>CAYJTC010000086.1:0-6740 GCA_964372955.1 uncultured Planctomycetia bacterium
CGAAGGGCTCAGGGTGAACGGCTCAGATTGCATGACTCGTGTAACTCATGCAAATACGCCAGCAGGTCCCGGGCGACCATCGCCGCGCCCTCACCCCCCTTGCCCCCATGCTCCAGAAAGATCAGGAAGGTAAACTTCGGATGGTCAGCCGGGGCATATCCGAGGAACCAGGCATGCGGCTTTCCCCTGGGCACCTGGGCCGTCCCGGTCTTGCCCGCCGCCGTCAAGCCGGGCAGGCGGGCCAGCCGCCCTGTTCCGGTGGAAGAAGAAACGACCCGCTCCATCCCTATCTTGACGGCAGTCAACGCTTCGCTGTCCAGAAGGATCCGGTCCGAACGCCTGGAGTTTTTTTTCTCCTCCTCCCCTTCAATTCCCAGCAAAAGGTGCGGGCGGGGAACGTTCCCGTCCAGCGCGATCGTCGAGACCATCACCAGCATTTGGAGAGGGGTCACCAGAAGGGGGCCCTGCCCGATGGCGAAAGAGATCGTGTCTCCTTCCTGCCAGGGCTGTTGGGCTCTCGCCATCATCCAGGCCGGATCCGGCACCAATCCTCTGGTCTCCCGCGGCAAATCGATGCCGGTCGGCCGGCCCAGTCCGAACGTGAGGGCGGCCTGACGGATCCCTTCCACCCCCAGCCGGCGCCCCGTGTGAAAGAAGAAAACATTGCAGGAATGCTCCAGCGCCTCGCAGACGCCCTGGACCCCATGCCCCTCTTCCCGCCAGCAACGGAAGATCCCGCGGCCTAACTGGAAGAAACCAGGACACTCAAAAGAGGTCCCCGAACTGATTTTCTTTGTCTTCAGGGCGGCGTAGGCGACTGCCAGCTTGAAGATCGAGCCGGGCGGAACAGCGGATCGCATCGCCCGGTTGAACAAAGGGCGTTCCGCCCCACGAAGAGCGGCGCGGACCTCTCCCTGCCGCGCGGGATCCAAGAAAGCGTTCGGATCGAAAGAGGGGGATGAGACGCAGGCCAGCAGATCCCCATTGCGGGGATCCATGACGAGGATGGCGCCGGGCCCCCCTTTCAGCAGCGAATAGCAGAATTCCTGAAGGCGGCCGTCCAAAGAAACCGTGATCTGCCGGCCCCGCTGCGGAACCCGATATCCCAGCTGGCGAACCAACCGTCCCCGGTTGTCCACCTCCACCTGCAGGCCTCCGTCCTGGCCGCGCAGATACCGGTCGTACTGCTGCTCGAGGCCCTCCTTCCCGATCAGGTCCCGGAAGGTGTAGCCGTACGGCTTCAAGTGAGTCAGCTCCTCCGGGGCGATCAGCCCGACGTAACCGGCCACCGGGCCCATCGCCGGCCCCGACAGATAACGACGCACCGGGATGGGACGGATCAGGGTCCCGGGCAGGTCGGCCTTCTTTTCCTCCAGGAGGAACGCAGTCTGAGGAGCCAAGTTCCGGACCAGCGGCACCGGGGCGAAGAATCCCTGGTATCCTTTCCGGTACCGACGGGCCAACTCTTCCGGCGAGATCCCCACCAGCGGGGAAAGTCGGACCCAGGTTTCCGAGGGGTCTTTAAGGTCCTGGGGAAAAATCGCCAGCTCGAACCGGATCCGGTCCTCCACCAGAGGAACCCCGTGCCGGTCCAGGATGGAGCCGCGGGCCGCCGGCAGGTGGATCAGGCGGGTGCGGTTGCGCTCCGCCTGCTGGTGGAATTGGCTCCCTTGTAAAATCTGGAGACTGAAAAGGCCTAACCCAATGGAAAAGAATCCGCAGGCGATCGCCCGCTTCAAGATCAGGAGCCGACGATTTTCTGCAGCTTCGGAAAAAGCCATACCGCGCACGCCCCGTTGATCCCCATGATGACAGGCAACGCCGCCCAAACCCAACGGTTCCAGCCCACGAACGGGTCGGCGCAGGCCACGATGATCCCGTAGATCAGGGTGCCAGCACCCGCCAAGATCCCGGCCCAGATTCCCTGCATCAACGGATCCTCCCGCTCAACCAGGTGCCGGCCTGAGTTCAAGATCCAGCCGATCAGGGCGAAGGCGCAGGCGAATCCGCCCCAAAGGCCGGCGGTGGCCAGATCCCGGAGCAGGCCCATCCCCAACCCGATCAGCCACAAGAACCTGCCCGAGGCAAGACGGAACCCCAGAAAGATCAGCAAAAGCAGGATCGGATCCAACGCCCAACGAAAGAACGGAATCTGGGGAAGGAGAAACAGATCCACCGCCCAGAAAGCCAGAAGAACCAGAAACAGAGGACGGGCCTTGATCACCCCGCCCCTCCATGGGTTAGGACGCCCAGGCGGCTTCGGCGAACTCGCTTCATTAGGTTTCGATACGACCCACCGAATTCCTTCGGAGACTTCTCACGTTCCTGGGCATCCTGGGCGTCAGCGGACCCATGGCGGGGCGGGGTCATTCGCCAGAAGTCCGGACCACCAGGACCTCCTCGGCTCCGGCCCCGTTCACCGCCGGCCGCAGCCGCGCGGAGAGGAACAACTTCGAAGGGTCCGGGGCTACCGAAACCACCGTCCCGATCGGGATCCCCCCAGGACAGAAACTGCGCCCCCCGCCGGTTAAGACCGGTTCCCCCGCCTGGATCGGAGCGTCCAGCGGCAGATAAGTCAGCAGGCATTCCCCGGAAGCGGTGCCGGCTGCCAGCCCGGAAACCCGGCCTTGGGAAAGAAGGGCAGCTGCCCGGAAATGAGGGTCGGTCACCAGGATGACCCGGCTGGTGTCGCCGGCGGCCTCGGCCACCCGGCCTACGAGGCCGGCCGGCGTCACCACCGCCATCCCGCTTTCCACTCCCTGGCGGGTCCCTTTATTCAGAAGAAGAGTCCGGGACCAAAGGCGCAGTTCGTGGCCGATCACCTCCGCGGGCACCAGAGGCCACGGCGAGGGCCGTTTGAAATCGAGCAGGGCCCGCAGGCGATCATTCTCCTGGGCAAGCTCGCGATGGGTTTCTTCATGCGCGCGGGCAGTCTCCACCAGAGCGCGAAGACGCCGGTTCTCCTCCAACAAGAAAGGCCCCCGGAAGAATCCAAGGACGATCTCTCCCACACCGGTACGAACCGCTTGGATTCCATAGAAAACCGGCTCTAAACCATCGGCCAGGACCGATCGCAGCGGGGAGCCGGGAGCAACACGGGAAAGCAACAACGGAGAGGCAATGAGGACGATCAGAACAGCGTACGGCTCGAACCTACTCTTCTTTATCTTACGATTCGCTCCAGGATGAAGCGAAGCTCGGGGTGGTGATCTTGCGAAGGGTCTTTAAATCCGAAAGGTACCTGCCGGTCCCTAAGGCCACCGCGGTGATCGGATCGTCGGCCAGATGAAACGGCAGTCCGGTCTCCTCCGAAAGAAGCCTATCCAAACCTCTTAAGAGAGAGCCTCCTCCGGCCAGCACGACACCCCGCTCGATCAGATCGGCGGAAAGCTCCGGCGGGGTGCGCTCCAGTGTTAACCGGACTGCCTCGACGATCTGAGCGATCGGCTCGGCCAGGCATTCCCGGACCTCCTCGGAGGAGACGGTGACCATCTTGGGCAGGCCGGCCACCAGATCCCGGCCGCGGACTTCCATCGTCGCTTCCTGGTCCAGCGGATAAGCCGACCCGATCTTCAGCTTGATCTCCTCGGCGGTCCGCTCTCCGATCATCAGGTTGTAGGCCTTCTTCATGTGCTGGATGATCGCCTCGTCCAGCTCATCGCCGCCGACCCGGATCGATTTGGAGAAGACCACGTCGGAGAGCGAAATCACCGCGATCTCCGTGGTGCCGCCGCCCACATCGACGATCATGTTGCCGGCCGGCTCATGGATCGGCAGGCCCACCCCGATGGCGGCCGCCACCGGTTCCGGAACCAGATGGACCTCCCGGGCCCCCGCGTGAAGGGCTGAATCCCGCACCGCCCGCTTCTCCACCTCGGTGATTCCCGAGGGGATGGCGATCACCATCCGGGGCCGGACCAGAACGCGATGGTTGTGCACCTTCTTGATGAAGTAGCGCAGCATCGCCTCGGTCACCTCGAAATCGGCGATGACTCCGTCCTTCATCGGGCGGATCGCCAGGATCGAGCCGGGGGTTCGGCCCAGCATCCGCTTGGCCTCCTCCCCGACGGCTAAGACGCCGTTGTTGTCTCGGCGGATGGCCACCACGGAGGGCTCGCACAGAACGATGCCCTGCCCCTTGACGTAGACCAAGGTGGTGGCGGTTCCCAGGTCGATTCCCATGTCGTTGGAAAACATCCCCAGGAATCCGTTCATCGCTTCGTGGGTCCAATGATGGTTGTTGTCAGGCATAGCAGGCGGGCGTCCTTTGAGTGGATGCCGTCAGTGGCTTAAATTGTAGCAACTCGACGAGGGAGCTGTCAACGCCGAATTGACTCTAACGCCCGGAAGAAACCGGGGAAGGAAATCTCCACCCATTCCGTTCCCCCGATTAAGGTCTCTCCTCGGGCGCAAAGCGCGGCGACCGCCAGCGCCATCGCGGTCCGGTGATCGCCGAAGCTTTGGACCGGGGCCCCTTGGAGCGCGGTCGGCCCCTCGATCTCAATGGAATCCCCCTGGGCCCGGATCCGGGCCCCCATCAACGCCAGGCCGGTCACCATCGAATGGATCCGGTCCGTCTCCTTGACCCGGAGCTCCCCGGCTCCCTCGATCCGGGTCTTCCCTTCCGCCTGGGTAGCGACCACCATCAGGATCGGCAGCTCATCGATCACATTCGGAATCGCCGCCGGCCCCACCTCCACCCCTCTGAGCGGACTGTATTCAACCGTCAGATCCCCGACCGGCTCCCATACCCACGGTACCATTTCCAAAAGTGCCGCTTTGTTTTCTAACCCGGCACTCCCGGAAATGGTACCGATTTCCCCGATTTTCGCCCCCATCCGCCGGAGCAGATCCAGGAAACCGGTACGGGTCGGGTTCAACCCGACTCCCCTGAGGGTCACCCAGGATCCGGGCACGATCGCCGCCGCCGCCAGGAAGAAAGCGGCGCTGGAGAAATCCCCCGGCACGGTCAACTCCCTGGCCTGAAGGGAACTCCCGGGCTGAATCGTCATGCAAGATTGCTCCGCCCCGCTCGCAATGACGTCATTGCGAAGCCCCGCAGGGGCTGAAGCGATCTCGATCTTCGCGCCCAGGTATCTGAGCAGACGCTCCGTGTGGTCCCGGGTCGGAACCGGCTCCACGAGGGTCGTAGGCCCTTGCGCGTGAAGGCCGGCTAAAAGAAGGGCCGACTTGACCTGGGCGCTGGGAACCGGCAAAGAATACCGGATTCCCCGCAGTTTTCCACCGCGAACAGTCAACGGCAAATAAACGTCATTGCGAGGAAGCCCCGCAGGGGCCGACGAAGCAACCTCGAACTTCGCTCCCATCCGGATCAGCGGCTCGGTCACCCGACCCATCGGCCGTTTGGAAAGGGAGTCGTCTCCGGTCAGGGTGACGGAAAACGGATGCCCGGCCAGGATGCCCAAAAGAAGGCGGGTGGTGGTTCCGGAATTCCCCATGTCCAGCGGGCCCGCCGGCGGCTTAAACCCGGCTAAGCCCACTCCTTCCACCACCAGGATTCCGGCTTCCTCTCTGACGCGGGCTCCCAGCGCCTCGATGGCCTTCCGGGAGGTTTCCGTGTCGCCGGACTTTAGCAACCCATGGATTCGAGTGGATCCGGCGCAGAGAGCTCCCACCAGCAGGGTCCGGTGGGAAATCGATTTATCGCCCGGCAGAAGCAGTTCCCCACGGAGAGATCGGGCCGGTTCAATCGTCAGACGGGACAATCGACAATCTACAATCTACAATTCTCAGGGGGTGACGCGAATGAGATCCCCCTCTTTGACCCGCTCTTTGGTTTCTTCGGTCAAGAGGGTCGCGGCGGCCATGCTTTCATACAGCTTTTCCACCTGCGCCTTGGCGATCACTTTACCGGACCGCAGGACGGCAACCGAATTGCCGATGGCAGCGCCGTCCTTCGAACCTAAGTTAACCACAATGAAATTGAACTCCCGATTCACCACCAGGATCTTTCCCTCCAGTTCCCGGGCGGCCGGCCTTGGAGCGGCGACCACCCCCGGAGGCGGGGTGACCACGATCTTCTCGGCCTCCTGGGCTTGAAGGGCCAGCATCTCCTTGACCCTTCTCTCCAGCGCCTCCTTGGCCTGCCGAAGGGTGGTCAGCTCGTTGCTTAAGGCCTGGTAGCTCTGCTTGGCTTTCGCCAGATCCTCGGTCAGGGACTGCTTCTCATCCTCCAGGCGGTCGGCCTGATCGGTCGCTTCCTGCCGCGCTTGGGCCAGCTCGGTGGTCACCGCTTCACGGGCCCGCTTCTCCGCGGCGATCTCCTCGGCCAGCTTCTTGGCCTGGGCGGAAGAGTCGGCCAGCTGGGATTCCAGCGTTTCCTTGGTCTTCAGAAGCTCATCCCGCTCCTGCGCAAGGGCGTCACGGGCGCTGGTTGCCTTCTGAAGTTCTCCTTCGAGCCAGACCCGCTTGGCCCGCTCGGAATTGCGCCCCAGCGCGAAGTTCGCCGCCGCCAGGACCGCTAGGACCAGCCCGAAACTCAGCAGAAAGGTGCTCGTCTTCAGCTTAGCCACCCCACCACCTCTTTTCTCCACTGCCCCCCATCCTCTTTCCTGACCGAAGGCAGTAGACGGCCTGCTTCTGGCAGACCGTCAATCCTTCGAATTGAAAAAGAGGGGGGGCCACCCCACCACCTCCGTTTTTGCCACCGGCAACGACGAGCGGCCACGCCAGCTTTCCCTTCCGTACCGCTCGTCGAGGCGACGGAGCGTCGCTTTTAG
>CAYJTC010000087.1:0-6722 GCA_964372955.1 uncultured Planctomycetia bacterium
TGGCGCAGACCGACTTCAAGAAGCTGGTGGCCTACTCGTCGGTCAGCCACATGGGATTCGTCCTGCTGGGATTTTCCGCCTTGAACAGCTCCGGCTTCAACGGGGCGGCGCTCGAGATGTTCAACCATGGGATCATCACCGGCGGGATGTTCCTCCTGGTTGGGGTCCTCTATGACCGGGCCCACACCCGGGAGCTGAGCGCATTCGGGGGCTTAGGGGCCAAGGTGCCGGTCTACGGAGGGGTTCTCATCTTCTTCGCGCTGGCTTCCCTGGGGCTGCCGGGCCTGGCCGGGTTCGTCAGCGAGTTCCTGGCCCTGCTGGGCTGCTTCCCGGTTCATCCGGTTGTCACGATCGGCTCGATCCTGGGGCTGGTGCTGGGGGCTGCCTATTTCCTGCTGATGCTGCAGAAGATCCTGCTGGGGCCCCTGAATCCTAAATGGGTCACCCTGGCCGACATCAACCGCCTGGAGCTGTTCACCCTGGTTCCGCTGATGCTCTTGATCCTTTGGATCGGTCTGTGGCCCAAGACCCTGCTGGATCTTCAGAGCCCGGCCTTAAGCGGGCTGCTGCTGCGCGTCGGCGGCAACCTAAGTTGGTAGGACTTGTTTCGCAGATGTCATCCTCGCGAAGGCGAGGATCATCCCTATGAACCAATACATGGGGGTTTTCCCTGAAGCCCTGGTCGCTTTCGCAGGGCTGGCTCTTCTGGTACTACCGGTCCTGCGCTCGCCCAAGCTGCTGGGTTGGATCGCCTTCTTAGTCCTGGCCGCCGCTTTCCTGGTGAAGGGAGCGGTTCTTTTCTGCCCGCCAGCGGCTGAGCCTCTGTTTAGCGGGGCTAAGCCCCTTTTCGGGGGAATGCTGGCCCAGGACCGGTTCGCCCGACTCATCCAGCTTCTGATTTTGGGGGCGATGGGGCTGGTGGTTTTAAGTTTCTTGGGCTACGTTCGAGCCGGCTTGAAGCACCACCGGGAGCTGTACGCCCTGCTTCTTCTGGCGACGGTGGGTCTGCTCCTTTTGGCCGGGGCCCAGCATCTGGCCTTGATCTACGTGGGGCTGGAGTTGATCTCCCTGTTTTCCTATCTGCTGACCGGCTTCCTCAAAAAGGAGTCCCTATCTGCCGAGGCGGGCCTTAAATATTTCCTCTTCGGCTCCCTGGCGACCGGCGCCTTCATCTATGGAATCACACTGCTTTATGGAATGACCGGCGCTCTGGATCTGCCCACGGTGGCGGCCCAATTCCCGGAGGCGATGGGGAGAGCGCCCCTGCTGGGAGCGATCTGCCTGACCCTGTTGCTGGTGGGGCTGGGCTTCAAGCTGGCTCTGGTCCCTTTCCACATGTGGGCGCCAGACGCCTACGAGGGGGCCCCCACCCCGATCGCCGCCTTCATCTCGGTGGGCCCGAAGCTGGCCGGGTTCGCTTTACTGGCCCGGATCTTCCTGGTGAGCGTGAGCCCACAGGTTACCTTCTGGCCTTGGGCTTTGGGGATTCTGGCTTTGCTGACCATGACGGTGGGGAATCTGGTGGCGCTGGCGCAAAGCAACGTCAAGCGGCTTCTGGCCTATTCCTCGATCGCCCATGCCGGCACGATGGCGATCGGGCTGGCGGTGGCCAGCCCCTTGGGGCTGACCGCCCTCCTCTATTACTTGGCCGCCTACGGGCTGATGAACCTGGCCGCGTTCGCTGGAGTGGTCGCGGTGGGAAACGCTGCAGGCCGGGAGGATCTGGGGGCTTTCTCCGGGTTAAGCCAGCGGGAGCCGTTCCTGGCCTTGATGATCACGATCGCCTTCCTGTCGCTGGCTGGGATCCCGCCGATGGCCGGGTTCTTCGCCAAGATGTGGATCTTCGCGGCGGCGCTGAAGGCCGGGGCGGTGTGGCTGGCGGTGGCGGCCGCCTTAAACAGCGTCGTGGCCCTGTTCTATTACGTCAAGGTGATCAAGACGATGTACCTGGATCCGGTTCCGGCCGGGGCGGCGCCCATTCCAGCATCAGGTTCTTTGCGTCTGGCCCTGGTTCTGTGCGCGGCCGGCCTGCTGATCGCCGGGTTCCTGCCCGGGCCGTGGCTCACCCTCGCTGGCTCCTCCCTGCCGGTTCCCGCCGGTCCCGACGACCTGCCCTGGATTTCGTTGCAGGGGAATGGGAGTTAAGTTATAATTGGGAATTTCTCGGAAGAGGCCCGACCCGCTTAAGATCGCCCGCCAGGCGGGGATCTACACCGCGATCCCGATGGTGCTGGCGGCGGGCCCCACGCTGGGGTTCTTAGCCGGGCGATTCCTCGACCGTCGATTCTCGACGGACCCCTGGTTTCTCATTCTGGGTATTCTGGCCGGCCTGATCGCCGGCATGGTCGAAACCGTACGTTTGATCGAATTCGCTCAACCATCGCCGAAAGATGATTCCGATCGCCGCAGGGATAGCAACGGGGGCCGCCTTTAGCGCGCTCAACCTCTGGCTTTTGAGCCGGCTGGCCGCCGAGTTGCTCAAGCCCGCTCCGCGCAGGAAAAGGATCGTTGGGTTGCTGGCCCTGAAGTTCGCCGGGATTTATCCAGTGATGATCGGTGTTCTGGCGTTTCGGGCCGTCTCGCTGGCCGGGTTCGCCATCGGTTTCACGACGGTTCTGGCCGCCGCGGCGGTGAAGGCGGCCGCTTCCTCGACGTTTCTGTCCAGGAATGTCCCGCCGGCAGGCGGGGCTTCCTCCCGCGTCGAGGCCCGCCATGTCTGAAGCGGCCCACGCAGGGACCGGCACTCCCCACATCGCCAACTGGGTCGCTGTGGCGGCCAAGGCATTGGGGGATCATCATCCGCTGACCCCCTGGCTGCACCGGTATGAAGACTTGATCTTCGCCGCCCTGGTGGCGGCCGGCCTTTCAGCGCTGGCGTGGGCCGGCAGCCGGCGCCTGCGCTCCGTCCCGCAGGGCCTCCAGAACTTTCTGGAGCTGATCGTCGAGGCCTTAAGCCGCTTCATCGAAGGGATCATCGGCCCCCGATACTCCAGAACCTACACCCCGTTCATCGGCACCCTCTTCCTCTATATCTGGGCGATGAACCTAGCGGGGCTGATCCCCGGCTTCAAGTCTCCTACCGCCAACATCAACACGACCCTGGGGCTGGCCCTGTGCGTCTTCCTCTATATCCAGTACACCGGGATCCGCTCCTTCGGGATCCGGGGGTACCTGGGCCACATGATGGAATCCCCGAAGGATCTCATGATGTTCGTGATTGGCCTGGTCTTCATTCTTCCGGTTCATCTGATCAGCGAGCTGATCAAGCCGATGTCCCTGGCGATGCGGCTGGGCTTCAACATCACGGGGGAGGACGCCTTCCTGGCGGTGGCGGTCCAGTTTGGCCCCTTGGGGCTCATCCTTCAGCTGATGGCGATGGGATTGGGGCTTATCTTGGGAACCGCGCAGGCGCTGGTTTTCAGCACCTTAAGCGCGGTCTTTATCAGCATGATGCTCCCGCATCACGAGGAGCAAACCGTTAACCAAAGGAGGGATCAACGTGTTAGCAACGATTGAAGCGCATGTGGTATTAGGGTTTGCTCTTCCTTTCGGCTTAGCGCTGGCGGCGATGGCATCGGCGATGGCGTTGGGCCGGGCGGTTTCGGCGGCGATGGAGGCGATGGGTCGACAGCCGGAGGCGGCCGCGAAGATCCAGACTGCGATGGTGATCGGCTGCGCCTTCATCGAGGCGCTGACGATCTACGTGCTGGTGACGGTCTTCATCCTTCAGGGACGGATCCGCTAAAAACGTCAGAAAGTGCCTGACCCTTTTTGACATGAATGTTGATTTCGCCCAAATTCTAACGCAGGCCCTGGGTTTTCTGATCCTGCTGGCGATCCTGCGCAAGTTTGCCTGGGGGAAGGTCCTTTCCGGGCTGGAGGCCCGCTCCAGGCGGATCTCCGATGAGTTGCGCTCGATCGAGGAGGCCAAGGCCGAGCTGGCCGGCTTGAAACAGCGCTATCAGGAAAGTCTCAACAAGATCGAGGAGGAAGCGCGGGCGAAGATCCAGCAGGCGATCCAGGAGGGGCGCCGGATCGCGATGGAGATCGAGGAGGATGCCCGCTCCCACGCCCGGGCCACCCTGGAGAAGACCAAAGAGGCGGTGGCTCTCGAGGTGACTAAGGCCCGGGTGGAGCTTAAGGAGCAGGTGGTGGACCTGGCGATCCAGGTGACCCACAAGGTGCTTCAGCAGAATCTGGATGAGGAGACCGACCGGCGGATGATCGAGGCCTTCATCCAGGAAGTCAACACCTTGGATCCTTCGACAGGCTCAGGACAGGGGAAACGCTGATGATCGACCGGGGGGCGGCCCGGCGGTACGCGGAGGCCTTCGTGGGGCTCTTAGAGAAGGCCGGCCGGATCCAACCGGCCTTGGAGGAGCTGAAGTTCGTCTCCGAGACCTACGCCGATTCCGCCGATCTGCGCCGGTTCCTGGGTTCTCCGGAGATCGCCCCGGAAGAGAAGGAGCGGCTTCTTTCCCGCTTGCTCACCGACCGGGTCAGTCCAGAGGTGGAGCGCCTGGTGGACCTGGCCCTGCGCTGGGACCGGATCGATCATCTGCCGGCGATCGCCCAGGAGGCTGCGGCGGCGGCCGAAGCCCGGCAGGGGATCCTGCGCGGGACCGTGACCACCGCGCATCCGATCTCCTCGGCGGAGGCGCAGGCCCTGGCCAAGGCGGTCGGAAAGCGGCTGGGCAAGCAGGTGGTGCTGGAGCGCCAGGTGGACCCGCGGCTGTTGGGCGGGGCCCGGATGGCGGCCGGCTCGTTGCTCCTGGACGGATCGGTGGCGAATCATCTTGAACGGATTAGGGAACATCTCTTGGAAGCAAAGGTGACGTGAGGCCCAAAGGCCGAACGTCATCCCGAGCGTAGCGAGGGATCTCACATGTCGATTCGACCGGAAGAGGTAGCCTCCATCCTTCAGCAGGAACTAGAGGCCTACAAATCAAAGCTGAAGCTGGAAGGGATCGGGACGATCCTGCAGGTGGGGGATGGGATTGCCCGGATCTACGGCCTGGAGGAAGTCATGGCCGGGGAGCTCCTGGAATTCCCCGGCGGGGTGATGGGGCTGGCCTTGAACTTGGAGACCAGCTCGGTTGGGGCCGTCATCCTGGGTTCCGACCGGAATCTCAAGGACGGGGACATCGTCAAACGGACCGGCCGGATCGCTCAGGTGCCGGTGGGCCGTGCCCTGTTGGGCCGGGTGGTGGACGCGCTGGGCCGGCCGGTGGACGGCAAAGGCCCGATCGTGGCGGAGGCCCAGCGCTCCATCGAAGGGCGCGCCCCCTCGGTGGTGGAGCGCCAGCCGGTGAAGGAACCGCTCATGACCGGGCTTAAAGGGATCGACGCGATGATCCCAATCGGCCGGGGCCAGCGGGAGCTGATCATCGGCGACCGGCAGACCGGCAAGACCGCCATCGTGCTCGACGCCATCTTGAATCAAAAAGACACCGGGGTCGTCTGCATCTATGTGGCGATCGGGCAGAAGCTTTCCAACGTGGTGGCGGTCCAGGAAATCCTCGAGAAGCAGGGAGCGATGAGCACCACGATCATCGTCAGCGCCACCGCCGAGGAGCCGGCCCCCCTGCAGTACCTGGCCCCCTACAGCGGCTGCGCGATGGGAGAGCACTTCCTCTATAACAAGCAGCATGCGCTGGTGATCTACGACGACCTGTCCAAGCACGCGCAGGCCTACCGCCAGCTTTCGCTGCTGCTGCGCCGCCCGCCCGGGCGGGAGGCCTATCCCGGGGACGTCTTCTACCTGCATTCCCGCCTGCTGGAACGGGCCGCCAAGCTCAACGACAGTTTAGGCGGCGGATCGCTGACCGCCCTGCCGATCATCGAGACGCAGGCCGGCGACGTTTCGGCCTACATCCCGACCAACGTGATCTCGATCACCGACGGGCAGATTTATCTGGAGCCGGACCTGTTCTACTCCGGCGTCCGGCCGGCGATCAACGTGGGGCTGTCGGTTTCCCGCGTGGGAGGTAACGCGCAGACCCAGGCGATGAAGCAGGTGGCCGGACGCCTGCGCCTGGACCTGGCCCAGTACCGGGAGCTGGCCGCCTTCGCCCAGTTCGGCTCCGAGCTGGACAAGGCGACCCAGGCGCAGCTCACCCGCGGGGAGCGGATGGTGGAGCTGCTCAAACAGGACCAGTACCAGCCGATGCCGCTGGAGTGCCAGGTGGTCGGTCTCTTCGCCGGGATTCAGGGGCACCTGGATGATCTGCCGGTGGAGCGGGTGCGGCCCTTCGAGCGGGAACTGCTGGCTTTCGTGGAAAAGAATTACCCGGACATTCTCCACGAGATCCGGACCCAGAAGGTGATCGACCCGGCGGTGGAGCAGAAGCTCAAGGAAGCGATCGAGAAGTTCAAGAATGTCATCCTCGCGAAAGCGAGGATCTAGATTCCCGCTTCCGCGGGAATGACGGGGCGCTAATTCATGCAGAATATCCGGACCCTGCGCCGGCGGATCCGGTCGGTCCAGAACACCCAGAAGATCACGCAGGCGATGCAGCTGGTGGCCGGCGCCAAGCTGCGCCGGTCTCAGGGGGAGCTGATCAACTTCCGCCCTTACGCTCAGCGGCTGAAGGAGATCGCGGGCCGGTTCCTGGAAGCGCATCCGGGGCTCGAGCATGCATTGAAGGAACCTTCTCCGTCATTCTCGCCCTCGATGTCGCTCGAGGGTAAACCCTCGATGTCGCTCGAGGGTAAACCCTCGA
>CAYJTC010000088.1:0-4764 GCA_964372955.1 uncultured Planctomycetia bacterium
CTTCCCCTGCTTTCCGGCTGTTCCGAGATCCAGACGCCGACCCTGGGAGAAGCGATGACCCATCCCTTCGGCACCGGCGCCCCCTTCACGTTGGGCAGCACCAAGCCCAAAATCCGAGAGGTCTGGGGAGAGCCGGCCCATATTGTTTCGCGCGGGGCGGATGAGCTGGGCACCGTCCGGGAGGAATGGATCTATTTAGGCTGGCTTCCCGGCCTGCCCTTCGACCATGAGTACATCGCCCGGACCAAGCATCTGTTCTTCGAAGGGGACCACCTGGTTCGCTGGAAAACGGAACCAGCCCCCGGCAAGCCCTCCTCCTCTCCCCAGTAGTGACTCGCTGCTATCTTCCTCCGGAGCGATGGGGGGAACAGCCGGTCCGGATTTCCGGGAGGCAAGCCTACCATCTGATCCGAGTCCTCCGGGTCCGTTCCGGAGACTCCCTGAGCTGTTTTGATGGCCGGGGGAGGGAGGCGGAGGCAACCGTCCGGCGGGTTTCCGGGCTGGACCTTCTGCTGGAGATAGGACCTGAGCGAACCGTTCCTCCTCTCCAATGGGCTCTGACATTAGGGGTTGCCATCCCGAAGCCGGCCCGGATGGAGCAGATCATCGACGAAGCGACTCAACTGGGGGTTTACGAGATCCTGCCGCTGGCCACTGAACGATCTGTCCGCGGAGACGTTTCCTCCTCGCGGCAGGCCCGCTGGGCTCAGATTGCCATCGAAGCGGGCAAGCAGTCCGGCTCGACCCGCCTGCCTGAGATCCGGCCGGTCCAGCCCTTCAAGAGTCTTCTGACGTCGCTGAAAGGATACGACCTGTGCCTGATTGCCGCCCTCCAGGGACCGCATGAGCGGCTGGAAGGCCTCCTGGCTTCCGGGCCTAACCGCATTCTCCTGTTGATCGGACCGGAGGGGGATTTCACCTCTGAAGAGCTGAATCAGGCCCTCCGGGCCGGGGCCCGGCCCTTCTCCCTGGGGCCCACGGTGCTTCGCTGCGAGACGGCGGCGCTGTCGGCCCTGAGTATCATTTTCTTCCTGCTCCGTGAAAAAACAGACCTTGGGGGGAAGGGTAAATTTTTCCCATGCCACCCTTGACAATTGACACATCGATATGCCATTCTTTCTATGGAAGAAACAAGTAGGGATGCACCACTGACAAAGGCAAACCTCCGCCAGAAATCACGGCGGATCCGCCGAGCAGTTTGGCGGAACCGGTAACGGTGGGACGTCCCGCCCCTCTAGATCATTCAGAGGATCGCGGGACCCCGCGGGTCTGATTCGCGCAGCGAATCATGCGGGGCAAAGCTACAGGCCCTGTTTGAAGCGGGGCGGCTGGGTTACCAAAAGGTGCGAAAGAACGCCTGAGGGTGTCGTGGTGAGGGCTCCTTCAGGCGTTTCTTTTATGCGGTAACGTGAGAGCTTAAAAAAGGGAGGGACTCTTCCATGAAGAATTCGGAATCGCAAGGCGAGCAGGGAAAGCAGGTCCACCGGGTGGTGACGTTCTTGAACCGCCTGCAGGTGGATTACCTGGACAAGCTGGGCAAGGACGCCCTCTTTTCCACCGGTGTCAAGTTTCCCAGAACCCGGGTGATCTCGGCGTTGATCGATTTGCTGCGCAAAGTTTCTTTGAGCGGAGAAGGCCTGCGCTCCGAGCTGGATCTGGAGGAGCGGCTGGTGAAGAAATTAGCGGGGGGCCTTCCGGAAGTTCGGAAACTGGCCGGGGAGCTCATGGAGGAGAGCCGTGCGCAGAATCCCCCTCGAATACGGTGACAATTTCCCGGTTCTGACCGGTTCCTGGAACCCCACGATGCCGTGGAGATTCCCGAAGTATGAGGTCCGGCCGCGCTCCTTCTTCGGGACGTTTTTGCCCTGGATGATGCTGGGCTTAGGACTTCTGCTGGGGATTTTTTGGATGAGCCGGAAAGATCTGCCGGTTCCAGGGGGGGCCGCTTCCCCGGGGATAGGACAAGAGGGATCCTTTTTGCTGCCTTTGGGTCCTTCCGCGCATCCGGCTCCGACCCAGGCGGCTCCGAAAAAAGGGCCGGCGGCGCCCCAACGGCTCAAGAGCCAACTGGCTTGATGGCGGCGGTATAATAAATCCGGGGGAGGTGAAAATGTCGTTCCGTCTCGATACGCCGTACTACTCGATTCCCGGCTCCCGGCCGGTGGCCACCTTCGGGACGGTGATGGAGATTCTGCTGAAAACCCGGGTCCGGCTCCAGATGGAAACCCAGGATCTCTATGACGAGGATGTGAATACCTATCTGGCCGGCCTGCTCGTTTCCTACATCGATCCGGAGTACCTTCGCGCGGCCTCGGAGGTCCTCTCCCAATATGACGTTGACATTTTTCAGGCGGTCACCCAGGCCTCCGACCGGTACCAAGTCTACCGGATCTATAAGGTGAACGCCGACGATCTGCTGGTCTCTTTGGGGGTCTTCCGGCGGTTTTGCCAGGAGGCCGGCCGGGGGGAATTGGTGAGGGTGAGGCGCTATTACTACTCCGCCTCGGAATATCAGAAGCGGATGTACGGCAAGCCCACTGCCGTCGGAGAGGTTCAGACCAAGCTGGCCGACCGGCCCGAACGGTATCTGATGCTTTTGTCCGGAGCCCGCCGGGATTACCTGCATTTCATCGAACGGTTGATTTCTCCGGAGGAGCTGATCACCCTCTATCAGCGGATCGGCCAGTTTGAAAAGGAGCTGCCGTTGAAGGCCAGCCTGGACCGGTTCCTGGACGCTTATTCCCTGTGGCTGAAAGGATCCCGGGATCCGGTCTTGCGCCAGCAGCTGCTGGATCTGACGGAAACCCTGCAAAATCTGGACCCGGCCTTCCCAGCCGAAGCCCTGAAAGAAAATTTAACCTTACCTTGACATTTCCGGGAACCTCCGGGTATACTAGCTTTTGATACAATTCTCACCTTAACGACGAGGGACTCTAATCGGCCGTTTCAACTGGGTAGACGTTCTCGCCATAATCCTTTTAGTTAGAATGGGTTACATCGGTTTCCGGCTCGGGCTTTCCGCCGAGCTGGCGAAATTGATCGGTGTAACCGGCGGGTTCTTTGTCAGCTTTCGGTATTACCAGCCGGTAGGGGATCTTTTGGCTCAAAAGACTTTTCTGTTGGCGGAGTGGGCCGCGGCTTTAAGCATGGTGGGGCTGACCGCGGCTGTTTATCTGGGGTTGGTTCTGGCGATCCGGCTTCTGGGGAAGCTGGCTTCCGTGACCTTTCAGCCGAAGCTCAACAAGGCCGGAGGGTTGGTGATCGGTTTGGCGCGCGCCCTTCTGATCTGCAGTCTGGCTCTGGTGGTCTGCCGGCAGTTGCCTTCGGCCTACCTGCAGGCCTCAATCGACGAGCGGTCGATGAGCGGGCGTCCGCTCTCCCGGGTGGCTCCGGCCGTTTATGACACCCTCTTCCCGATGGCGGGTCGGTTCCTGACGAGCTGCAGGTCTCAAGCCCGTTGAGGAGGGGGGGGTGATTCCGGAGCGGACGCTGGAGGAGATCCGGCAGCGGCTGGACATCGTGGAGGTGATCGGCGGCTACATCGCCTTGAAGAAGGTGGGCCGCAACTTCAAGGCCCTCTGCCCGTTTCATCCGGAGAAGACCCCCTCCTTCATGGTCTACGCGCAGAAGCAGATCTACATCTGCTTCGGATGCCATGCCGGCGGAGATCTGTTCGCCTTCGTGATGCAGCAGGAGCGGCTCGATTTCACAGAGGCGGTCCAGCTGTTGGCCCAGAAGGCCGGGGTTCCGGTCCCTGACGTGCGGGGCCGAAGCGGCCCCTCCGTGAACCCGGAGTTGTATCGGGCTCATGATCTGGCGGCCCGCTTCTTCAACGAGCGGCTGTTGAACTCGGAAGAGGGGCAAGCGGCCCGGCATTATCTTACCCGCCGGGGCCTGACGCATCAGGTCTGGGAGACGTTCGGTTTGGGCTACGCGCCGAACCGATGGGATGCCCTCTTGAGCCAAGTTCGGGAAGAAGGGCTGGAACCTTCTGTCCTGGAAAAGGCGGGCCTGGCGGTTCCCCGGGAGGGGAAAGAAGCCGGATATTACGATCGGTTCCGAGATCGAGTGATCTTTCCGATCTGGGATCCGCGGGGACGGGTGATCGCCTTCGGCGGCCGCCAGCTTCATGATGAGGCGGGCCCCAAGTACCTGAATTCGCCGGAGACGCCGCTGTACACGAAAGGGAAGGTTCTTTACGGCCTGCACCTGGCGGTCCCGGAGATCCGAGAGAAAAATTTCTGCCTGGTGGTGGAAGGGTACATGGACTTGGTCACTCTCCACCAGGCTGGCATCCGCAACGTGGTCGCCTCCATGGGGACCAGCTTGACGGAGGCGCAGGTTCAGCTGATCCGCAAGCAGACGCGCCACGTCGTGATGGTCTACGACGGGGATTACGCGGGGGAGATGGCCACCCTGCGGGGGCTGGACCTGTTTCTGGAGGCGGAGATGAGGGTCAAGGTGGCGGCTCTACCCAGCGGTTTCGATCCGGATTCGCTGGTCAAGGATCGGGGAGCCCAGGCCCTCGTGCAGGCGATCCAGGAGTCCCAGGATCTGTTCGAGTATAAGTTGGGACTGCTCAAGCGCCGGTTCAATCCGTCGGAAACGGCAGGAAGGGTGGGGATCTGCGAGGAGATGCTTCCTACCCTCAAGCGGATTCCCAACGCGATTCAGCGGGGAGAGTATATCAAGCGTTTGAGCGAGGTCCTGAAGGTCGGGGAGCCCCTGCTCTGGGCGGAGATGAACCGGATCAAGTGGGCGCAC
>CAYJTC010000088.1:4864-6574 GCA_964372955.1 uncultured Planctomycetia bacterium
GCGCACTCCGCGGCGAGCCGGCAGGCCGGGTGGAAACCAGTGCTCGTTTCCGAGTCGGCGGCTGGAATCCTGATGACGGCGGAGGAATCGCTGGCCGGGCTGCTCCTGGAAGATCCCCGGCGGGTGGCTCAGATCGAAGGGCGCTTGAGTTCGGAGTGGATCAGCGATCCTCAGGCGCGGCAGGCAGTGGATTGGCTCTTGAAGCGCGGCCAGGAAGGGGATCTTCCCGGTGACCACCGGGCTTTCTTGAACGGCCTGCCGCCGGAGGCCGGGGAGTTCAAAAGCCGCGTCGCCCGCTGGCTGGCTTGGGCGGAGATCGTGGAGGAAAAGGAGAAGGCGCTGGAAGAGATCTTGGTTCAAATTCAGAAACAGAGGCGGCGTGTCTCACTGGAGAGCTTGCGGGCTTCCATCCTTCAGGCGGAGGAAGCCCGGGACGAATCGACGGCGGCCCGGCTGATCTTAGAATACAGCCGTCTGGTGCGGGCCGACCTGGCGGAAGTGACCGGATCGTGAATTCATCCAAGACGGCCAGAAAGGGATTAGAGCGAATGAAACGATTGGAAGAACTGAAAAAATTGATTGCCCTGGGCAAAGAGAAAGGGCGCTTGACCTATGAGGAGGTGAACAATCTCCTTCCCGAGGACGTGACCTCCTCGGAGGAGATCGATGAGATCCTCACGATTCTGGGCAACGAGAACATCCAGATCGTCGATGCGGAGGAACGGCCGGAGCTCGCCAAGGAGGAAAAAGAGGAGAAGGAAGAAAAGGAGGATCGGGAGGAGCCGGAGCTGGCCGAACATGGGGAGGCCGCGTCCGAAGAGCGGGCCGAAGAGGAGCAGGAGGCGGCCGATCGTTCCGCCCCGGTGGATGATCCGGTCCGGATGTATTTGAGGCAGATGGGGCAGATTTCACTGCTCTCCCGGGAGGATGAGCTTCGTCTGGCCAAGGAGATTAAGGCAGCGGAAGTCCACTATCGGGAGATCGCTTTCGCCACCGCCCTGGTTCGGCGTGAGATTCTGGAGCTGGTCCAGCGGATCAAGGACAAAGGGGCCAACCCGGAGGAGTACGTCACCGAGGATTTCCGGCGCAAGGAACGACTTCTGCCCAAACTGCTCCGGCTGGCGGCCAAGGTGCGGACCACCCGTTCGGAAGCCCGGCGGGCCCAGCACATGCTCCAGATGCGGTTGACCAGCCCGGTGGTCGAGGAGATCATCAAAAAGCTCAAACGCGCCTTTAATGAATCGGTCCGCCTGCGCCGGGAGATCGAACGGGTGCGCTCGCGCCGCCCGGCCGGATGGAAGACGAAGATGACCGCCCTGAAGAAGGATCTCCTGGCCCATCAGCGGCTGCTGGGCCAGCCCCACCGGGAGCTGGAAGAGCTGACCGCCCAGTTGAAGAAAAAGGAAGCCCTCTACATCAAAGCCAAGAGGGCCCTGGTGGAGGCCAACCTGCGGCTGGTGGTTTCCATCGCCAAGAAATACACCAACCGAGGGCTTTCCTTTCTGGACCTGATCCAGGAAGGAAACATCGGCCTCATGAAGGCGGTGGATAAATTCGAATATGAGCGGGGTTATAAATTCTCCACCTACGCCACCTGGTGGATCCGCCAGGCCATCACCCGGGCCATCGCCGATCAGGCCCGGACGATCCGGATCCCGGTCCACATGACCGAAACGATCAACAAGCTGATCCGGGTTTCCCGCCAGCTGG
>CAYJTC010000089.1:0-6559 GCA_964372955.1 uncultured Planctomycetia bacterium
CGAAGGAAGCCATGAAACAGAATTTCATCAAGGGAGGTGGTGGGGCCATCGGTTTATTATACCACCCCACCACCTGACTCATCCGCCGAAGGCGGATGGCTTGGAGGCGATAAATTCATGGGTTAGCTCGGCCCGAAGGGCCGAAGGCAGGTGGTGGGGCCAAGCGCCCGCGGGCTACCGGTAATCCATGAGCCGGCGCCGGTAGACCGCCACCATCTCCTCCCGGACCTTCCGGGCCAGCCGGCGAATCTCCTGCGGGCGGGTGGAGGAGGGGACAATCGGTTCCAGGATGTGAATCTGAATCCTCCGCACCGGCCGAAAGACCCAGCTGCCCCGCGGCAGGAATGGGCGGGTGCCGGCGACGACCACCGGCACGATCGGCGTCCCGGTGGAAACGGCCAACCGGAACCCGCCGGTCTGGAACCGGCCCAAGACCCCGGTATGGCTGCGGGTTCCCGTGGGGAAAATAAAGACCGAGATGCCTTTGGCCAGCCAACGACGGGCCCGCTCCAGCGCCTTCATCCCGGACCGGGCCTGACCCCGCCAGACCGGGATGTAGCCGGCCATCCCCATCGACCAGCCGAAGACCGGGATCCGAAACAGCCCCGCGTCGGCCATCCATTTGAAGGGGTAATGGATCAGAAACAGAACCGGGACATCCACATAGCTCTGGTGGTTGGCCATCAGGATCACCGGCTGACTTTTCGGCAGACGCTCTCGGCCATAAATCTCAACCCGGACCCCGGAGAGAGCCAGCAGGGATCGGCCCCACAGCGTGGTCAGCTGATGGATGATCCGGCGATCCGGATCGGCCAGAGGATGCACCAGATAGAGCGCTAGGATCAGGAGGAACCAATAAACGGTGACCAGAGCGATCACGACCCAAGCCAGCATGGAGACCAGGGCCAGGAGAATCCCCTTCATGGTCTTGCTCGGGGGAATGATTCTTGAGCCCACTGGAGCGCCTCTTCCTTGGAGCGCAGCAACCCCTCCAGCTGGCGCTCCTCCACGGCCCTCAGGATCGCTCCCATGCCGGGGCCTTCCGGATAGCCCAGCTCTAAAAGATCGCGCCCCGTGATCAGGCGGGCAGGCCTAAGCTCCTTGGGCGGCAGCTCCTTTAATTTCTTCTTCAGGAAATTCCAGTTGGACAGGTCCCCGTGCGAGGCCAGGCAGTCGGCCCGGTGAAGTTTCAGTTCCTCGGAGAAGGTGGGGGCCGCCAGGAACCGCTTCAAGGTGGACAGCCGCATCTGTTTGACATCCTTGAACCGCATGTGGTTGACGACCAGCGTCGAGATGGCGTCCGTCTCCGCGTTGGAGAAGCGCAGGCGCCGGCAGATCGCTTGAGCGATGGCCGCCCCCACCCGATCGTGTCCGTCGAACCGGATCCGATCGGCCACCCGGAAGGTGGAAGGCTTTCCCACATCATGGAGGAGCGCTCCCATCGCCAGCACCGGGGAGGGGTTCTTCAATTTTTCCAAGACAAGCTCCGTGTGAACGAACACATCCCCTTCCGGGTGGAATTCGGGCGGCTGGGCCACCCCCTTCATCCGGTCCACCTCCGGCAGGATCACCTTGAGCAGTCCCGCGGCATCCAGCAGTTCCAGGCCCCGGCTCGGATGGGGGCCAGTGAACAGCTTGACCAGCTCGTCCCGGATCCTCTCGGCGCTGACCCGAGTGATCTGGGCCGCCCCTTCCCGGACCGCCCGGAAAGTGGACCGCTCGATCTGGAAATCCAGGTTGGCCGCAAGCCGGACCGCCCGGAGCATCCTTAAGCGATCCTCCTGGAACCGGCGCTCCGGATCCCCGATGGCCCGGATCAGCCTCTTTTTAAGATCCTTCCTTCCCTCGACGAAGTCGATCACCCGGTCCCGGACCGGATCGTAGAAAAGGCCGTTGACGGTGAAATCCCGGCGCCGGGCATCCTCTTTCGGAGTGGAGAAAACCACCCCTTCCGGATGCCGGCTGTCCTTGTAGGCCAGGTCGGTCCGGAAGGTGGCCACCTCGAAAGGATGGGATCCTTTCAAAACCAGAAGGACACCGAACTGCGCTCCGACCGGGATCGTCCGGCGGAACAGCCGGGCCACCTGCTCCGGGCGGGCGGAGGTGGCTACGTCGAAATCGACCGGAGGTCGGCTCATCAGAAGATCCCGGACGCAGCCGCCCACCAGGTACGCCTCGTGCCGGGCCTCTTTCAGAGTCCGGACGATCTCAACGGCCAGCCGGTATTTGACGCTTTTCTTAAATCTCATTCAGGATCTCCGCGAGGGCTCATTCTATCATGCTAAAATAGGGGTATGAAACGAGTGCTGGTTCCGCTGGCCCCCGGCTTTGAGGAGCTCGAGGCGGTGGCCGTGATCGACATCCTGCGCCGGGCCGGGTTGGAGGTGACGGTTGCCGGCACGGTAGCCGGCCCCATCGAGGGTTCCCGGGGAATTCGGATGATCGCCGATGGCCTGCTGGATCAGGTGAGCCCGGCTGATTTCGATCTGATCGCGATTCCGGGAGGAGGCAAAGGGGTTGAGAACCTGAAACAGCATCCCCGGATGCTCCCCCTGCTGGGGGAATTCAACGCCCGGGGAAAATGGATCGGGGCCATCTGCGCCGCCCCCACTCTGCTGACCTCAGCCGGCTTGGCCTGCGGCAAGCAGATGACCAGCCATCCGACCGTCAAGTCTCAGGTGGCTTCCGCCGCCCTGTACACCGAGGACCGGGTGGCAGTGGATGGGAAGGTGGTGACCAGCCGGGGACCGGGAACCGCGGTGGAGTTTGCCCTGAAGCTGGTGGAGCTTCTGGTGGGGCCGGAAAAGGTGAGCGAGCTCAAGCAGGCGCTGGTCGCCCCTTAAGCGCTCTTATACCCTCGAACAGAAGGGTCAGTGCCAGCCCCATCAAGAGAAGAGAAGCAGCCCCGATCGGATCCAGGACCGGCCCGCCGGAAGTTAGCCGAGCCGCCCAACCTTTCAGAAGAATCCCCAGCGCCCAAAGGGTCATCCCCATCATGAAGACGCAGGGAATTGCCGTGAAGGCCACAGGGCGGCCGGTGCTTTTAAGCCAGTGGGTCAGCCCCAGAAGGGTCAGCGCCGCCAGCAATTGGTTCGAGGTCCCGAACACGGTCCAGAAGATCCGCCAGGCCGGCACCGGGTTCCCGGCCAGGTCGGTCACCGTCATGGTCACGCACCAGGCCGGCAGGGCCAGTGTCAGCAGTGTCGCCCCTACTCTTCCCCAAGTCCCCTGCCAGCCGAACAGCTCCTGAAGGATGTAGCGCCCCAGCCGAGTCGCCACATCCAGCGTGTCGAAAATGAAGGTGGCGAAGGCCAGCAGGACGAACGAGAGGGCGAACCGGTACGGAACTCCGAACTGCTGGACGAAAGAGGCCAGCCCCTGCGCGTAGATCCGGTCCGGGGACATTTTCGTCTCCGGGCCGCCCGGCGCCAGCATCATCACCGTCGCCAAGGCGATGAGAGCGACTAAGCCCTCCAACAGCATCCCCCCGTAGCCGATCGGCCGGCAGTCGGTCTCCTTCTCCACCTGCTTGGAGGTGGTCCCGGAGGAGACCAATCCGTGGAACCCGGAGCAAGCCCCACAGGCCACCGTGACGAACAGCATGGGGAACAAAGGCATCCCAGAGGCGCTGGTGAATCCGACAAAGGCCGGGTACTGAACCCGCACCCCGCCCAGCGCCAAACCCACCAACCCCGCCGCCAGGGAGGCATAGAGGAAAACGCCGCCCAGGTAGCCGCGCGGCTGAAGCAAAAGCCAGACCGGCAGCACAGAGGCCACAAAACAGTAAACGAGCAAGATCCCATCCCACAGAAGGACCGGCCGGATCCCATCGAGGGCCGGAAGGTTAAGCGGAATCAACTGTCCCCCCCAGATCACCAGCCCCACCAGGGGAATAAACAGGAGGGTCGCCCCTTTGAGCGGCATCTTGAATTTCACCAAGGCGATCCCCATCGCCACCGCCAGCCCCAGGTAAAGGACCGACGAGACGGCCACCGCCCCGCCGTTGACCGGCTCTGAGAAGGAGTGGGCGGTCAGGTCGGCGAAGGCGGTGATCACGTAGACCAGAGACAGCCAGATGAAAGCCAGAAATAGAACATAGGCCCGCCGCCCGACATGCTCCCGCACGATCTGGGCCACCGATTGGGCCCGGTGCCGGACCGACCCGACCAGACTGGAGAAATCGTGAACCGCCCCGATGAAGACCGCTCCCAAGGCGATCCAGAGCAGAGTCGGCAGCCACCCGAAGGCCAGGCCGGCCAGGATCGGGCCCACGATCGGGCCGGCCGCCGCGATCGCCGAGAAATGCTGGCCCAAGAGGAAAGGGGCTTTGGCCGGGACGAAATCCACCCCGTCATTGATCGCGCAGGCGGGGGTGGGACGGGCGTTGTCCAGCCCGATCCGGCGGGCCAGAAAGCGGCTGTAGCCGGCGTAGGCGGCCCCAAACAGGGTCAGCACCCCAACGGCAACAAGGGCCAGGCTCATCGAACGACCATTATATACCGTTCACTCATTTGGAAAGTGGAAAGGGGAACTTCAGGAGGCGTTACCGGCAGTACCAAGCTGAGGAACTTCAGCGGTAGACTTCTCGGCGGTGATCGATCCGGATAACGCCTAAGACCTGCTGCTTTCCAAGCACCTGATAGACAATTCGGTAGTCCCCAACCCGATAGGAACGGCTGCCCGCCAAGTCCCCTTGAAGGGGCTTACCCTCTAGGGGAGTCACCGCCAAGGTTTCCAAGGCCCGGGCGATGCGTTCCCGAACCTGGTGCTCACGAATCTTCTCGTACTGTCGGCTGGCATGGCTAGAAAAAACGACCTTCAGCATGACGCGGCAGTCGTGTTAAGGTTTTTGCTGAGGGCGCCCAACGACTTCTTCAAAGGAGTGGCCACGGCCCGCCTTCAGTTCGCGCATGGCCTCGTGCAGTTCCGTCCGGACTTTCGGATCAGAGACCAGGGCCAACGTCTCCAACCAGCCCTCATACTCATCAGCGTTCATCAAGACGGCGGCAGGTCGGCCCGCCCGCGTGATGACGAAACGGCCCGAGCGTTCCTCGGTGGCCCGGATCAACTCTAGGAAGTGCGCTTTGGCTTCCGTCACAGTTTTAGTGGTCATCCGTAGGTTGAACCTCCGTTATGGTCATTATTCTGACCCCCTCCAGTATCGCATACGATGGGCCGATCGTCAAGTATCCGACAGAATTTTTGTAGGAGAGTGCCTCTGGAGGGGGCTCTTAGACTTCGCTGAGGAGCTCGAGGGTCCGGTCCGGCTCGTCGGTCTTGAGGATCAAGCAGCCGGCCCCTTGATGCTCGGCGGCGGAACAGTAGGCGTACTCGATGTTGATGTCAGCGCGGGCCAGCTTCCGGGCCACCTCCGCCAGGGTGCCGGGCTGGTTGTCTAAATCCATGATGACCACGTCCGATTCCAGGATGTAGAGACCCAGCTGTTCGAGGATCAGCAGGGCCTTGACCGGCCGGTCGGCCAGGAGCCGGACGATCGCGTGATCCACGGTATCGTGGATGGTCAAAGCCATGATGTTGATGCCGGCTTCGGCCAGGGTGCCGCAGATCTTGGCTAGGCCGCCGGGCCGGTTTTCCAGGAAAATGGAGAGCTGTTTTTCGACTTTAACCATTCATCGGTCCCAGTAGCGCGCGTATTCGGTCAAATGCGTTAAGGTAGAAAACTCCCCCATCCGGTCCAGGAAAACCCTACCCTGCAGGTGGTCCCACTCATGCTGGATCACCCGGGCGAAGAATCCAGCGGCCCGGAACCGGACCTTTTCTCCCTGCGCATTATACGCCTCCACCCGCACCGAATGCCAGCGCGGAACACGGCCCCGGAGGCCCTCCACCGAAAGGCAACCCTCCCAGTCAGGGACCTGCCGCCGGACAACCGGTTGGACCTTCGGGTTGATCAGAACGGTCAGCGGAATCTTAGGAGCGCGCGGATAACGAGGGTTATGGTCAGCCCGGATCACCGCCACCTGGAGGGAAACATGAACCTGAGGAGCGGCGATCCCCACCCCGTCATATTCCCGCATCGTCTCGATCAAATCCTGCAGGAACCGTTGAAACCCGGGAGAGCGGATCTGCGCGGGGCGGACCGCCTTGGCCTTGAGCCGCAGAACCGGATTCCCCAGCCTGGCTACCTTGAGTATCACCCCACCACCTCCGTTAGGCGACGGTTCCGTGTTTAAGGATAAGCGTCGTCGCCTCGACGAGCGGAACAGGAAGCCCAATCGTCGCGGCCGCTCGTCGTTGCCGCTGGCAAGAACGGAGGTGGTGGGGTCACGCCGGCTACTCTACCAAAATTACCCTTTTCCACGCAAGCTGACCTTCGTCAGAAAGTGCCTGACACTTTCTGACGAAAATTACCCTTTTCCACGCAAGCTGACCTTCGTCAGAAAGTGCCTGACACTTTCTGACGGGATAGTTGACAAAAGAGTCATGTTTTGTGGTACCTTATGGATTGGAGGCCAGAATGAACCCTTCGACATTGCTCAGGATTCATGGTGAGCGAGTGAAACGAGTCGAACCATGAAGATTACAGCGCAGGAAGAGT
>CAYJTC010000090.1:0-4033 GCA_964372955.1 uncultured Planctomycetia bacterium
TGATCGCCACCCATCTTGGGACCGCGTTCCTGCTGGCCTTCTTCGCGCTGTGTGGGAGGTACGCGGGCTCTCTGGATTTTGATCGGTTCCGGCAACTGACTACCCTGCCGCCGCTGGCGGCAGGAACCCTGTTTCTCCTGGGGCTTGTCGGTTTTGGGACGAAGGCCGGATTCATGCCATTGCACGTGTGGCTGCCGGAGGCGCACCCGGCTGCCCCCAGCCATGTGTCTGCCCTCATGTCCGGCGTCATGATCAAGATGGGGATCTACGGGATTCTCCGGGCCCTGACCTTCCTGGGGCCGCCACCTGCCTGGTGGGGATGGCTGCTGGTGGCCATCGGATTGACCTCGGGAATTTTTGGCGTTCTCTTCGCCCTAGCCCAGCATGACCTCAAACGGCTTCTGGCTTACCACAGCATCGAGAACATCGGCATCATCGCCTTAGGGTTAGGGGTTGGGCTGTTGGGCAGAACCTTAGGACAGCCCCTCGTCAGCTTCTTGGGTTTCGGAGGAGCCCTGTTGCACGTGCTGAACCACGGCCTGTTCAAAAGTCTGCTCTTCTTCGGAGCCGGCGCCGTCGCCCAGGTTACCGGGACACGGGAGCTGGAGCATCTGGGCGGGTTGCTCAAGCGGATGCCCAGGACCGCTATCGCCTTCCTGGTCGGGTGCGCGGCGATCTGCGGCCTGCCGCCCTTCAATGGATTCGTCAGCGAGTGGCTGATCTACGGAGGATCATTCCGAGGAATCCTGACGTTTCCCGGGCGAGAGGGTGCGGTCTCGTTGGCGGCGATTCTCGGGTTGGCGTTGATCGGAGGGCTGGCGGTCGCTTGCTTTACGAAGGTGTTCGGCATCGTCTTCCTGGGGTCGCCCCGGACCGATCACGCAAAGCAGGCCCACGAGGTTGGGTTGGCCATGACCGTCCCGATGGGGCTGTTGGCGGTGGCTTGTGTTGTGGTCGGTCTCTGGCCCGCGGGAGCGCTGCGACTGACGTTGCCTGCCGTGGCGTTCCTTCTTGAGATGGGGCTGGAAGGGTTGGATCAGCCGTGGCAAGAGGTTCAGCATGCCTTAACCGGCATCGGCAGCATGGCGGCTGTCCTAATCGGCGCAACTTTGCTTCTGGCGTTGCTGCGCCAAAGAACATTGGCCCACCGTCAGGTGCGCGAGTCGGTCACCTGGGACTGCGGCTATGCCTTTCCTTCGGCTCGAATGCAGTATACGGCCTCCTCATTCGCGCAGCCGCTGCTCTTGTTGTTTAAGGGTGTTGTCCGAACTCGGATGGAAGAAGAACGGCCTGCGGGGTACTTTCCGTCGAAGGCAAGGATTGCCTCCCACACGCCGGATGTGGCCAAAGAGTATGGTTTCCGTCCCGTTGCCATGGGAGTTGTCCGAACCCTGGACAGCTTGCGGTGGCTGCAGCGAGGCCGGGTGCAATGGTATCTCCTGTACATCGTCGTGACCTTGGTGGTTCTGCTCATCTGGAAGTTGGGGATGTGACGGCATGATGGGGTTCCTCTGTCGACTCCTGGTGCGCGCGGCCGTCGTGTTGCTGGCGCCGCCGCTTGTGCTCGGGGTGATCGGAAAGACCAAAGCCTTCTTGACCGGCCGGGTCGGCCCTCCGATCCTCCAGCCCTACTACGATCTCTGGAAGCTCTGGCACAAGGGGGCGGTTTACAGCCAAACCACCTCCTGGCTTTTCCGGGCCGGTCCCATCGTGGGACTGGCGGCGTTCCTGATGGCGGCCCTGTTGATTCCGTTCGGATCTCAACCGGCGCCCCTCTCCTTTTTTGGGGACGTGATCCTCTGGGCGTACCTGTTTGGGCTGGCTCGGTTCATGACCGTGTTGGCAGCGCTGGATACCGGGTCGAGCTTTGAGGGAATGGGAGCCAGTCGGGAGGTCACGTTCTCCAGCCTGGCGGAGCCGGCCCTTTTTCTCGGGCTGGCGGTGGTGGCCAGACAGACCCAGAGTCTGACCTTGAGTCAGATGCTGGGGCCAACCCTCGCGCACGCGTGGGAGGTTTCCGCTCCGGCGCTGGGATTGGTGGCCGCCAGTCTGTTCATCGTGTTGTTGGCGGAGAACGCGCGCATCCCGGTGGACGATCCGGCCACGCACCTGGAGCTGACCATGATTCACGAGGTGATGGTCCTGGATCACGGGGGGCCGGACCTGGCCCTGATCCTGTACGGAAGCGCCGTGAAACTGTTTGTTCTGGGAATGTTACTGGTGCAGTTTTTTCTGCCGGGGATGCCTTTGGTCGGGCTACTGGTATTAGCGATCCTCATCGGCGCGGTGGAATCTTTGATGGCCCGGCTGCGGCTGGTGCACGTTCCGCGGCTGCTGATGGCCGCGTGCGCGCTTGCGGCGATGGGACTCTTGTTGGTCTGGAGCTGATGCCATGATCCGAGCCGTGGATCTTGTGTTGGTGCTGGCGATGTTGTCGAACTTCCTGGTGCTGGGAAGCGGCCGGTTGAGCGCCGGCATCCGGACCGTCGCGCTGCAGGGAGTTCTGTTGGCGTTATTGCCACTGCTGCTTCACGATGGGGGAACACCCACGGTTCACCTGATAGCCTTGGCGGTGGGGATGCTGGGGCTTAAAGGGGTGCTCTTCCCGTGGCTGCTGTTTCGCGCAATTCGGGAGGCCTCCATGCGGCGGGAGATGCAGCCACTGATCGGATTTACTGCGTCACTGGTGGCCGGGATCATCGCGGCAGCGGTGGCGTTTCGAGTTTCCTCCCGGTTGCCTCTGCTTTCCGCGCCAGTGTCCTCTCTCCTGGTCCCGACGGCCTTGACGACCATTCTGGTGAGCTTCATCGTCCTGGTCAGCCGGACGAAAGCGCTGACCCAGGTGCTGGGCTACCTTATGCTGGAAAACGGGATCTTTATCTTCGGACTGGTCTTCGCCCGGGAGATGCCCTTGCTGATCGAGTTGGGAATCCTGCTGGACCTGTTTGTAGGGGTGTTTGTGATGGGAATCGTGGTGTTCCACATCCATCGGGAGTTTGACCACATCGACACGGTCCACCTGACGACGTTGAAAGGGTAACGATGCTCGTCGCTCTGTATCTGTTGCCGTTACTTGCCAGCGGCGTGACCTTCGCGCTGCGGTCGAACGGGCAGCGGCTGAGGGTGCTGCTGGTGACCGCGTTGGCGCACGCCCTCCTGGTTGCAGGCTGTTGGCTGAAACTTCCTTCGCCCACCTCCTCGGGATGGCTGGCGCTGGATGCCCTGGGGTTGCTCTTTCTCTCTTTAGTCAGCGTCCTCTTCTTATGTGCAACCCTGTATTCGGTCGGGTACCTGCGGCAGGAAGAATATGGGTCGAATCGGGTGTTCATCGGGTGCCTGTTGGCCTTCTTGTCGGCCATGACCCTGGTGACGCTGAGCCACCACTTGGGGCTGCTGTGGGTGGCCATTGAGGCCACGACCTTAGCCAGCGCGCCGCTGATTTACTTTCACCACAGCCAGCGTTCGCTGGAGGCTACCTGGAAGTATCTGTTGATCTGCTCGATCGGCATCGCCCTGGCGTTGCTGGGGACCTTTTTTGTGGCCATCGCGGGAACCGGTTCTGCCGGGGTGGAGCCTTCGTTGCTGCTTGAAACGCTCGTTGCGAATGCGGCCGGGTTCAACCTGCCGTGGTTGAAGGGGGCGCTGATTTTCCTCTTGATCGGTTACGGAACCAAGATGGGTTTGGCCCCCCTGCACACGTGGCTGCCGGATGCCCACAGCGAGGCGCCTTCTCCGGTTTCCGCTTTATTGTCGGGGGCGCTCTTGAACTGCGCGTTCCTCGGGATCCTGCGGGTGTTCCAGATTTGTGCTGTGGCGGGCTTAAGGTCTTTTGCCCAGGAATTCCTCGTGCTCTTCGGCCTGCTCTCCTTGCTGACGGCCGCGGCATTCCTCTTAAGGCAGTCCGACTACAAACGGATGCTGGCCTATTCCAGCGTTGAACACATGGGCATCCTCGCCCTGGGAGTGGGCTTGGGGGGTGCCGCGACCTACGGGGCGATGCTTCATGCGGTCAACCATTCACTGACCAAAGCCC
>CAYJTC010000090.1:4133-6492 GCA_964372955.1 uncultured Planctomycetia bacterium
TCGCCGCCTTTCGGGCCGTTTATGAGCGAGTTCGCGATCTTCAATGCGGCGGTCGCCCAAGGGCAGATCGGCATTGCCGCAATCTATTTGTCGCTGCTGGCGATTATTTTTCTGGGAATGGGATCGGTGGTTCTGCCGATGGTGCAGGGCGGGTCGGAGGAAGCGGTTCCGTTGCCTTTAGCGCTATCCAGTTCCTGGACATTGAACGGAGTGCCGCTGATGCTCATGGCTGGAGTATTGATACTTGGCCTTTACGTGCCCAGCGGGTTGCAGAAGGTCTTGACCGGAGCCTCGTCTCTCCTCGGAGGTGCGCCGTGAGCCCCTCCTCTTCAGCCCTGTTGCGGAATCCGCAGGCGATCCCGGAGCAGGAGATCCCTGTGGTTTCCATCGCTGAGTTCCGAACCGGAATCCTTTCCGCCGTGGCCGCTGGGGGGCGGCTGGTCGCGTTGTTCGGCCATCCGATGGGGGAATCCGGCGTCAAGCTCTGCGCGATCTTGGCTGACGACGAGGCTGGGGAGTTCGCCGTGGTGGCGACCGCGGTGAAGGATCGCTACCCCGCGTTGACCCCCGACTGCCCGCAGGCGCAGGAGTTCGAGCGGGAGTTGGCTGAGCAGTGTGGTCTGACACCCGAGGGGCATCCGTGGCTGAAGCCCGTCCGAAACGGGTCGTATCCCTTCTTCCGTGTAGAGGGGGAGGAGGTCCACGAAGTCGCCGTTGGCCCCGTTCATGCCGGGATCATCGAGCCGGGGCATTTCCGGTTCCAGTGTTTTGGCGAACGAGTGCTACACCTGGAAATCCAGCTTGGTTACCAGCATCGGGGCGTGGAACGATTGCTGGAAGGGGCGATTTCTCCTCGATCTGCCGCGGTGGCGGAGTCCATTGCGGGGGATACCGTGATTGGGCACGCCTTGGCGTTTTGCGAAGCCATTGAGGCGCTTGGCGAGTGCCAGGTGAGCCCACGGGCGCAGGCGCTACGGGGGATCGCCTTGGAGTTGGAGCGGGTTGCCAACCATGTGGGAGATCTGGGCGCGCTGGGATCGGACATCGGGTTCCTCCCGGCCGCCGCGTATTTCGGGCGGCTGCGCGGAGAGTTTCTGAATCTGCTGATGGAGTTGACGGGAAGCCGATACGGCAGAAGCTTTCTGCGTCCAGGTGGGGTCCTTTTTGATTTAACCCCCTCCCTGGAAACGCAGTTCACTAGCCGTCTTGAGCAGGCCCAGCGTGATCTGAAGACGTTCGCAGCGCTGTTCTTCGACAACGCCTCCGTGCTGGGCCGGGTGGAGGGGACGGGAACCGTCTCCCGGCAGATGAGCGATGAGTTGGGCCTTGTGGGCCCGGCAGCCCGGGCCTGCGGCAGCCATCGGGACGTGCGGCGCGATCATCCTTCGGGGATCTATCAGTTTGCCCACATCCCCATCGTCCTCGGAGAGACGGGCGATGTGTACGCGCGGGCTCTCATCCGCTGGCTGGAAGCCGAGCGGTCACTGAAGTTTCTGCTGGAGCAGATCGGGAATCTCCCGGAAGGGGAGCTGCGGACCACATGCGGGAAGCTTGCGCCGAACCACCTGGCGCTCTCGCTGGCCGAAGGGTGGAGAGGGGAGATCGCTCACATCGTGATCACCGACTCACGGGGACAGATGGCCCGCTACAAAGTGGTCGATCCCTCCTTCCACAACTGGATGGCCTTGAGTATGGCCATGCGGGACGGAGCGATCTCCGACTTCCCGCTGTGCAACAAGAGCTTCAACCTCTCGTATGCCGGGCACGACCTGTAAGGAATCTTAAATATGCTGAAGATCCTCAACGCACGCATTCAACAAGGGTGCCGGACCATGCGCTTCCCCGACGGGGATGCCAAGCTGCCGGACTGTTTCCGCGGCCGCCCGACGGTAGACTCCAGCCGTTGTCCCGATGGATGCCAAGCGTGCGTGCAAGCGTGTCCGGCGCAGGCGATTCAGGTCGACGGGCAGGTCCAACTGGACCTCGGCCGGTGCCTCTTCTGCCAGGAATGCGTGGCGGCGTGCCCGGAGGAAGCCATCCGGTACACGCCGGACTATCGCATGGCCTCGACGCAACGAGAGGGTTTGGTTCTCCAACGAGACGAGATCCCTCTGGTTCAGGCCTTGGAGGAGAAGACCAGACGATTGTTCGGCCGGTCGCTTAAGCTGCGGCAAGTGGCCGCCGGCGACTGCAGCGGGTGCGCAGCGGAGCTCCAGGCGCTGAACAACGTCGTCTTCGACCTCAACCGGTTCGGAATCCAGTTTGTGGCTTCACCTCGCCATGCCGACGGGCTCATTGTGACCGGGCCGGTGACCGAGAACATGCGGTTGGCGCTGATGAAGACCTATGAGGCCGTCCC
>CAYJTC010000091.1:0-6475 GCA_964372955.1 uncultured Planctomycetia bacterium
ACGGGCTTCCGCGATGGCCCGCAGGATCTCCCCCGCCGACCAGGCCTGTGAGAGTCCGCCGCGCGGCGCGTGGGGGGCATCCCCGTCGAATAGCTCCGCCACGGAACCTAAGCCTCCCTCTTCCAGGTGGGCCAGGTAAGGATGCATCTGCCGCTTGAGAGCCGCCTGGGTAGCACGGGTCAGGCGCCGGACCTTCAGGACCGTGCTGACGTAGGGCCCGATCAGCCAGGTCCAGACGGTCCCCTGATGATAGGCCTGGGCCCTGGATTTCAGATCTCCCAGGTATCGCCCCCGATATTGAGGATGCTCCGGGGAGAGACTCCGAATCCCCGCCGGAGTCAACAGCTCTTTCTCGACCGTTTCCAGGATTTGAGCCGCCTGGACTTTGGAAACTGGGCTAAACGGCAGGCTCGCAGCAATCAGCATGTTCGGGCGGATGGCCGAGTCCTCGAATACCTCCGTCACCCGGTCGTAGAGATACCCTTTGGGGGAAGCGAAGGTCTCCCGGAAATGGTCTCCGACCAGGCGGCTCAACCGAGCATAGGTGGCGGCCCGTTTTAAGGCCAGCCGTTGGCCCAGCTGGCCCATGACGCACAGGGCGCAGTACCAAAGAGCGTTGATCTCCACCGGCTTGCCGAACCGGGGCGTGACCGCCGGGCCCGGGACCTCGCCTCCTCGGTCCCCCGGTTCCCGGGCATCCATCCAGGTCAAAGGAAGCTCCCGTTCCGAAAGGAGGATCAACCCGTCCTCATCCATCCTCATCCCGAAAGCGGAGCCATCCAGATAAGTCTCCATGATCTCCCGCATCGGATCCAGCAGCTTCTTGGCGATGAACTTCAGATCCCGGGTCGCTTTCCAGTAATGCCAGACCGCCCAATAAAACCAGAGGGAGGTGTCGGCTGAATCGTACTCCGGAGCCCCGTCCTCCTCTTCAAACCGGACCGGGATCAAGCCCCCTTTCATTTTTGAAATCATGGTTTCTAGAATGGAACGAGCCAGATCGAAACGGCCGGTGTTCAGGGCCAGCCCCGGCAAAGCGACCAGGGCGTCCCGGCCCCACACGGAGAACCAGGGGAAACCGGCCAACAGGTAGCTTTCCGGCGCCGTAGCCGATGGGCGGGCCACGAAGCTCTCGGCGGTCCAGCTCAAGCGGGAGGCCAGCGGCCCGGATCCGGGCGGGGTCATGTTCTGCACGAACACCCTCTGGGTATTTTCCAGGCGCCGCTCGTGGAAGACTAAGTCCACCCCGCCCCGCCGGCCGGTGGAAGCCACCAAGGCGCAGGATTCCCCCACCTTCAACAGATACAGCAGCTGCCCGGGTGACCACAAGTCCTCCTGAACCCGCATCCCTTCTTCTTCCCGCTGGACGTACTCAAAATTCTTGTACCAGCAGGGGGACTTCTCCGCCAGCTCAGCGGTGTGATGGAGGACCAGCGCAGGCAGGTGGGGGTAGGGCCGCAGGGTCCATGTCCCGAATCCTTCCTGAATCCGGACGTCGAACTCCGAATTTTCGCTGGAGGTCCAGCGGAAATCGCGCATCGCCACCAAGGGACGGATCGCCAGCTCAACGGGCCCATGCCCGGAATGCAGGGTGTATCCGATCACCACGGCATTCTCCCCCGGCAGCAGGAAGACCGACTTCTCCAGCAGGATTTCGCCGACCCGGTAAAAAAAGGTGGGCCAGGGATCCAACCGGAACTCGACCAGATACCGGTACCCTTCCGGATGAACGACGCTGCCTTTCCGATCGGGCAGGCCGGCGTAGCGGTTGGCGGACAAGTCGTAGCGTCCGCTGGGGGCGATCAGCGTCTCCTCCACCTTCGAGAGGGCTACCACCCGGGCCCATGGAGAGCGGGTCGCGGCCACCAGCAGGCCATGATAGCGGCGGGTGTTCATCCCCAGGATCGTGGAGGAAGCGTATCCGCCCAACCCGTTGGAAATGATCCATTCCTTGGAGGCGGCCGTTTCCAAATCCTGGCAGGTCTGGGCCTCGAACACAATCGGCCTTAAGCCGGTCAGCGGCAGAGGTCGATGCGGGATCTTTCGGGCTGTTTCCAGCAGCGTCAAAACTCCGGTTTCAGCCCCAGGCCCGATACCAGGGTGGCCAAACCGGTCGTTAGACTCGCCACCTCCAGCACCTCCGCCACCTCTTCATCAGTGGCTCCCAGTCTTTTTAAGGCCATGGCGTGGATGGTGACGAAATAGGAAGAACGAAGCGAGGCCGCCACGGCCAGCGAGGCCAGCATCTTGGTTTTCACGTCCAGCGCCCCGGATCCGAACAGGTCTTTGACCTGGGACCAAACCGCTTCCAGCAGCTCCGGCTTGGCGCCTAAAGCCAGGAACAGGTCCGGCACAAACGGCATGCCGAAGGTGGCCTTGATCTCGTCGAAGATCGCTTTGACCTTGCCGGTGGCCTGTCCTTCCTTCATCAAGCGGATGATGGCCATTGTTACTCAGGGGCGCTTCCTTCCAGGCCTTTGAAAAAATCCTCCGGCTTGAGACTTTGAAGGTTCTGTTTGAATTTCTCCACTTCATCCTCGCTGATCGGTTTCATGATGAGAGGGCATTTCTTTAAGACCCGCTCGTCGATGAAGATCGGGGCGCTGGTCCGGACCGCCAGGGCCATGGCGTCGGAGGGCCGGGCGTCGATCTCGTACCGGCGCGAGCCGGCCGAAAGGATGATCAGCGCGTAGTAGGTCCCGTCCTTCAGATCGGTTACGACGACCCGCTCCGCGGTCGCCCCGAGGCTGGAAAGCATGGTGGTCATCAGGTCGTGGGTCATCGGGCGAGGAAGCTCCTCACCCTGCAGTTTGAGCCCGATGGCGTTGCCTTCGTTGACCCCGATCCAGATCGGAATCAGCCGCTGGCCCTCCATCTCCTCCAGGGTCACGACGTACTGCCCCAGCAGAGGGATCAGGACCAGGGAAAAGATCTTGGCTTCCTTGAGGTTTCCGTTCGATTTGGCGGGCATCTTGCCCTCAATTGTAGCCGCAGTCGCCGGCTTCTGTCAATTCACCGGCAGCTCCTTCCGGGGTCCTGTCATGGGGCAGCCCATCCGCCGGCATCGGGCTTCGCCCCTGAAGTATTCACAAATTCCCCGCCTTCAGTCTCCGACACTCTGGGGCACTCGTTTCGGCGTCCAGTGGTCTGGACAAACAACGGTATTCAAGTTTACCTCGTTGATCATCACAGCCTCGGGTCCTGCTTCCGCCTGAGGCGGATTCGCCTCTGGCGAAGGCGGCGGATGGGCGCCCGCCCCATGCCACCCCTGGGCTCGCAGGGCCGGCGTGACCTTCCTTCGGAAGAGGGGGCCTGTTGGCCCCCACGATTTGTTTCGCTTCGCGAACCAAATCGAAACTTGGGGGCCAATGAGACCGATCGCTCTTGCTGGAAGGGGGAGCACTGAGGGGGAAACCCAGATATGGTTTCCCCCTCAGAAGCGGCCGGACAGCTTTTTTGAATTGCCCACCTGCCGAACGCCGAATGGCTCAAGAGGCCTAAGGGATTCAGTAACAGCTGTCCGGCCTTATCGGCGGAGCGTGACGAGAACTTCCAGGTGGGTGGTGTGAGGGAAGAAATCGAACAGGCAGATATCGTCCACCCGGTAGGCCGGCTCCCGCTCCAGCAGGACCTTCAGGTCCCGGGACATGCTGACCGGGTTACAGGACAGATACATCAGGGTGGGCGACCGGGCCTCCAGCAAAGGACCGTACACCTCCTTGTGCAGGCCGACCCGCGGCGGATCTACGACGATCAGGTCCGGCTGGGGGCCCGCCTTGAAAAGGGCCCGCCCCCTCAGGAGATCCTCCACCTTCCCGCAGAGAAAGAAGGCGTTCTCCGCTCCGTTCAACGCGGCGTTGCGCTCGGCCAGAGCCGTGTTCTCCGGATCGGCCTCCACCCCATAAACCGCCTGAGCCCGGCTAGCCAGAGACAGAGCGATCAGCCCTATCCCGCAGTACAGGTCGTAGGCCACCTCCCGTCCGGAGAAGCCGGCCCTTTCCCGGATCGCCTCGTAGATGCGGGAAGCCAGCCGAAGGTTGGGCTGAACGAAGTTGGTGGGCAGGACCTGGAACCGGACCTCTCCGACCCGGTCCTCCAACATCTCGGATCCCCACAGCAGGGTCATCCGCTCCGGCTGGGCCACGTCCGAAACCCGAGTGGAAACCCCCCAGTAAAAGCTTTTCAAAGCCGGCACGCGGGAGGGCAGTTCCGCCGCCAGCGCCTCCAGGGGTTCCCGGGGCCCTTCGTGGGTGACCAAAAGCAGCATCAGTTCTCCCGTGGAGAAGCTGGACCGGACGACGGCAAACCGCCAAAATCCCTGGTGGATTTTCGGGTTGTACGACTGAAGCGGGAACCGGCCGGCTGTTTCCCGGATCCCGGCCAGCAGGTCGGAGACCGCCGGAGGGGCGATGTGGCAGCGTTGGATGTTGACGATCCGCTGGAACGAGCCCCGCTGATGCAGACCGAGGGTAATCGTCTCTGCCTCCTGGCCGAAACTGAACTCCATCTTGTTCCGGTATCCCCAGGGCTCGTCCATCGAGACCACCTGGATCGGTGGAATCTGCTTCAAGCCGGCCTCTTGCCGGAGGATCCGGGTCAGCTCTGCGGTTTTCCAATCCACCTGCGCTGGGTAAGCCAAGTGCTGGAGATCGCAGCCGCCGCAGGGCCCGAAATGGGCGCACCGGGCAGACACCCGATGGGGAGAAAGGCTTGTAGGAATCATTGAGTTGAGACAACAAGCCGGAGGCGGGACTTAAAGAACCCGCCTCCGGCCCTTAAAACGGGACAAAAACTCTAGAACCGGTTCGATTAAGCCGAAGGAGCGGCTTCGCCCACGGTGATCGATTGGGCGGAGCGCTTGCCGGTGGCTACATCGTAAGTGTACTCCACCGTCAGCTTGTCTCCCACCTTCAGGTCGGCCAGCGCCTTGGCGGCCGTCCCCTGGGCGATCTTCGCCCCGGCGGGAACCTCAATCTCCTTCTTGACGCCGTACCGATCCTGAACCGTGATCATGGCGGGAGCCGCCTGCGTGTTGACCGAGGCCAGGTCGCCGCTGAAGGTGATCACGATCGGCTTCAAGGCCGGTGGAGCGGGCGGGGTCACCAGAGCGGCAGGTGCCGGTGCCGGCGGGGCGGCCGGCTGTTCCGGCACAGATACCTCGATCCCCTGCTCACCCGTGGCGGCCGGAGCCGCGGTCGTAGCGCCCCCATGCTCCTGCCCTCCATGCTCCTGCTGGGCCACCAAGGCCCCGGGGGCTAGGGTCATCGTGAAAACAAAAACGAGAACCGCAACGATCCAGAAACTGCGAGACACCATCGGATACGCCTCCTTTCGGATGTAGAACTCATTATAATATCTCGCTCCCCCTTGTCAAGCCCTCGACGGGATGGTATATGGAGAGCAAATGGCAGCGGTTCGAGACCTCCTGTACGGAGCAGCATCCCTTCTGCTTCCGGCCTCCTGCGCCGGGTGCGGCAACCCGCTGGAAGAAATGCAGACCTCGCTTTGCCTTCCCTGCCGGCAGGCGCTGACCGCCTCCCGGACTTGCGGGTTGGGCCCGGGGGGGGCCTCTTTCGACCGGCTGATCGCACCCTTTCCCTATGAGGGGGTCGCCAAAACCCTGATCGTTTCCTTAAAATACAACCACCGACTCTCGCTGGTCTCCTTTCTGAGCGGAATCCTAGCTGAGACGATCTTGGAGTGTCTGGGAACCGACCCGGCCGATGGGATCGTCCCGGTTCCTCTCCATCCGACCCGCCGGCGGGAACGAACCTTCAACCAGGCGGAAGCGTTGGCCCGGGATCTGGCCCGCCGGTTGGATCTTCCGTGTCGGCTGGATCTGCTTTCCCGGACCAAGCCGACTCTTTCTCAGACGGAGCTGACCCGGTCGGAGCGCCGGGCCAACTTGGAAGAGGCCTTCCGCATCCAGGCGGATCCTCTCATCCGGGCTTCCCGCCTTCTTTTGGTGGATGACGTCTTCACCACCGGCGCCACCGCCGAATCCTGCGCCCGCCTGCTCAAAGAAGCGGGGGCCGCGTCGGTGGCGGTCGTGACTGTAGCGCGCGGCTAATCCGATATGCGGATCCTAAGACTTTACTTACTCAAGGAGATGCTCCAGCCCACCGGGATGGCGCTGGTGCTGTTCACCTTCGTCCTGCTGGTGGGCAACCTGGTCAAGCTGGCGGACCTGCTGATCAATAAGGGAGTGCCGGTCTTGGCGATCCTGCAGATGTTCGGCCTGTTGGTGCCGACCCTGCTGTCCCACACCGTCCCGATGGCGATTCTGACCGGAACCCTGCTGGCTTTCGGCCGGCTCTCCAGCGACCGGGAGATCCTGGCGATGCGGACCTCCGGGGTGAGCCTTCTGGCAATCGCAGCGCCGGTGCTGGTGGTAGCCTTCACCTTGAGCCTGGGGCTGGACCCCAACAACGACCGGGTCGTTCCCTGGAGCCATTACGCCACCCGCCAGCTTCTA
>CAYJTC010000092.1:0-6339 GCA_964372955.1 uncultured Planctomycetia bacterium
GTTCCAAAAATTCAGGATACCACGCCCTCCCCTTCCTTAACAAGGGGAGATCTCACAACCCCTCCGATCTTACTGGCGCTTGAGCCAGGCCAGCCACTCCTTTTCCAGGAGGGCCGGGTCGGTCCGGTACTGGGCCCGGAGGGCATCGGCAACCGGGTACCCTTGCCCTAGCCGTTTGAGAAGGCCGCTGATGCCGGGCCAGCCCCAGCGCTTCACAAGGTACTGGGTCACCTGATAGCTCTGCGCGTAGCGCAGCTCCAGGTCCCCATCGGTGTACCCCTCCTTCCAAAGCTGCTCCCAGGCGATCAGTTTTCCTGTCGCCAAGGCCTGCCGGACCGTCTCCACCCGGATCGGGGCCACCCGGAATTCCTGCAGGGTGGCGATCCCTTCATTCAACCAAATCGGGCAACTGCCTTTCGCCAGGTCGTGGACAAGGGCGTGCGCGTACTCGTGCCAAAGGATCCGCTTGAGCCGGACGTCCCCGCCGGCGCCGCTTTGCAGGGGGAGCCGGATCTTCCCGTCGTAGAGCCCGGCCACCTGGTGGCTGACCCCCTGCACCTGCTTGAAGTTTTCGGCCGGATAGAAGATCACGGTGATCGGATGATCCGGAAAGTAATCGAACGACTGCCCCACCTGCCGGTGGGCCTCGCGGAGCATCTCCCGAAGGGCCCCCGCTTCCAGATCCATCCGGTCCTGGGCGAACCGGACGACGAAAGGATGCGTGTCGCTGCGGGAGAACTCCTTCTCCAAAGAGCTCTCCTTCCCCAGTCGATCCAGGTTCTTTCGAACATCCTCCCGGGAAGGGGCCAGCTTCAGGGCTTTCTCCCAGCTCTCCCGGGCCTTTCCCATTTCCTGGCGCAGGTAATAGAGCTGCCCGAGTAGGAGATGAGCCTCCACATGCCCCGGGTCCTCCCGAACCGCCTCCCGGGCGTGATGAAGCGCCTCATCCAGCTTCCGGTCTTGGTAAGCGGAAACCGCCTTGGAGAAAGCGGAGGCCTCCTCCCCAAAAACCGGTGTAAGGTGAAGGGTGAAGGGTGAAAAAAACAAAAGAAGCCCAAACCATGCCCTCCCCTTCACCCTCCACCCTCCACCGCCTTTACACCGGCTCGACCTTCACCGTCTCCGGGTGAAGCGTGGGATCCCCCTTGACCACCACCTTGCCCCGGTACTGGGACTCCAGGGAGGCGATCGCGTTGCGGTCCTCATTGGAGAGCCGGGAAGCCAGGTCCGGATGCACCGTCACCTCGATCGTTGATTTCTTGGAGGTCTGGAAGGTCCGGCGGATCAGGCGCAGAGTCTGGATCGAGACGGTGAGCGCCGACCGGATGGTGCCCCTGCCCTGGCACATGGGACATTCCTGGAACGAGACCGACGCCAGGGACCGGCGGACCCGCTGACGGGTCATCTCCACCAGCCCGAACTCCGACAGGAAGACCAGGTTCGTCTTGGCCTTATCCTTGCGCATGGCGCTCTGAAGGGCGTTGAATACCTTCTGCCGATGGGACTGGGAGTTCATGTCAATGAAGTCGATGATCAGGATGCCTCCCAGGTCGCGCAGGCGGATCTGCCGCGGGATCTCCTTGGCCGCCTCGCTGTTGGTGACAAAGGCGGTCTCCTCCAGGTTGCGCCTGCCGGTAAACTTGCCGCTGTTGACGTCGATGGCCACCAGGCTCTCGGTCTGCTCGATCACCACCGTCCCCCCGCTAGGAAGCTCCACCTTCCGATTGTAGATTCGCTCGATCTCCTTCTCCAGCCCCCGCTTCTCAAACAGGGGGATCTCCTGCCGGTACCATTCCACCCGGGAGCGCAGGTGCGGCTCCGTCTGAGCCAGGAACCGGACCAGCTGATGGAACTCCCCCTTCGAATCGACAATGATCTTGCCGACCTCCTCCGTCAGGGAATCCCGGACGATCCGAAGCGACAGGTTGTACTCCTCATGGATCAGGGAGGGGACCGAGGCCTTGATCGAGCGGGCCTTGATCCGCTTCCAGAGAGACCCCAGGAACCTCAAGTCCCGGGACAATTGCTTCCGGTTGGCTCCGTGGGCCGCCGTCCGGACGATCAGTCCCACCTCCTCCGGCGGACGCAGCTCCTTGAGGAGGTCCCGCAGCCGGTCCCTCTCCTTGGGATCGTCGATTCGCTTGGAGATCCCGAAAGTGGCATCCATCGGCATGAGCACAATGAAGCGGCCCGGCAGGGTCAGGTGGGTGGTCAGCCGCGGGCCCTTGGTTCCCATCGGCTCCTTGATCACCTGGACTAAGATCTCTTGTCCCACCCGGACTAAGTCCTGAATCCGGGGCTGCTGGGAACCGGCCAGCGGAGCCGACGAGGGCCGCTCCCCTTCCAAGCGGACGATCTCCTCCACATCGGGGGTGGGGCCGATGATGTCGGTCAGGTAGAGAAACCCGTTCTTCCCCAACCCCAGGTCCACGAACGCGGCCCGGATGCCGGGCACCACCGAGGTGACCTTTCCTTTATAGACGTTCCCCTGCAGGGGGGGCGGGGTGGAACGCTCCACGTAAAACTCCTCAAAGGAACCGTCCTGGAGAACCGCCACCCGCGTCTCCATCGGCTCCACGTTGATCAACAGCTCCTTCACCCCACCACCTCCGTTTTTGCCATCGGCAACGACGAGCGGTCGCGCCGTTGGTATCCAGCGCCCCGCTTGTCGAGGCGACGGAGCGTCGCTTTTAGCACTTTCAGAACGTCGCCTAACGGAGGTGGGGGGGTCACCCCACCACCTCCGTTATCTGGCCAACAATGGGTCTGGAAATCTGAAGGCCAGATCGGCCTAGCAGGCCGGTCTGCCTGCGGCAGACAAACGGAGGTGGTGGGGTCATTTCTTCTCCTTCAGTTGGTGGATCTCCCGCTTCAAACTCTCAAGCTCCCGAAGAATTTTAAGATGTTCCTCATGCAGGGCGGTCATGCCGCTGGTGATCAGCTCCTGGGTGTTCCATTGGGGAGATCCCTTCCGGTACCGCTTCAGATCCACGGACCGCTCGAACGAGTCCCCCTCGGCAGACTCCTTTTCCCCGGGCGCTGGAGGGGGCCGATACTGCCCGAAGGCCAGGCCCCCTAAAGCCGCCAACACCCCCACAGAAATCAACGCCATCAAAATTCTTTTCCTCACTCCAAGCTCTCCTTCAAAGCAAAATCAAAGTCGCCAAAGCCAGATAGGCCGACGTGGCGATCAGGTCTGTGAGGGTGGTGATCAGCGGCCCAGTCGCCGTGGCCGGGTCGACTCCGAAGCGCTCAAAGATGAACGGCTCGATCCCGCCGATGGTGGCCGCCACCGTCATGGAGGTGATCATCCCTAGCGCTACGACCACCGCGAAATACCATCCCAGCTGGACCCCATAAAGCAGATAGGCAAATCCTCCCACCAGAAACCCGTAGCTCAAGCCCAAAATAAGTCCCACCACGCATTCATGGACCATCGTCTTGGGCCAATCCCCAAGCCTCAACTGCCCCGTGGCCAAGCTTCGGACTACGATGGTGGCCGACTGGGCTCCGACATTGCCTCCCATCGCGGCAATCAGCGGCATGAAGGAGGCCAAAGCGATCAGCTGCAGCAGCGTCCCCTCGAAATGCTTGACCACGATCGAGACCAGGAACCCCCCCAAAATCGAAGCGATCAGCCAGGGCAGGCGCAGACGGACCACATGGGCGATTGAGCGGCGGGTTAACTCTTCCGGCTGGGTTCCGACCATCTTGGCGATGTCTTCGCTGGCTTCCTGGGAGACGATGTCCAGCACATCATCGACCAGCAGAACGCCGACTAAGCTCCCGTGGTCGTCCACGACGGGAGCGGAGATCAGATTGTATTTGGAAACCAGGCGGGCCGCCTCTTCCTGATCGGCAGTGGCCGCGATCTGGATCGCTCGGGTAGAGCTCATCAGTTCCCCCACCCGGCTGTCTCCGGGAGCGGCCACCAGCGCCTGAAGGGTGACGAACCCGATCAGCCGGTTGTTGCCGTTGACGACATACAGGTTGGACAGGACTCCCCCCTCATGGACGTGGCTCCGGGTCACCGCCTGAATCAGCTCCAGCGCCTGGGAGGCGGTCATTGACTCCTTGAGCCGGACGATTTCAGTATGCATCAGGGATCCGGCTGTTTTGGGGGGAAAGGAAAGGACCTGCTGGAGACGCTCCACCGCCTCCTGGCGCTTGACCAGGTTGCTCATGCGGCGGATCACCCGATGAGGCAGTTTCCGGAACAGGTGAGCCACTTCGCCGGGCTCCAGCGACTCCATCATCTGGCCGGTCGCCTGCTCCCCCATCGCCTGGAGGAGGAAGACCTGGTCCTCCACGTCCAGCTCCTCAAAGAGGACCACCGCCCGGCGGATGGCCAGCAGCCCAAAGAGGGTTATCTGTTCCTCGCGGCCGAAGCTCTTCCAGCCCTCGGCCAGATCGACCGGGTTGATCTCCCGGAGGACCGATTTCAAGGTGGCCATCTCCTTGGCCTCAAGAAGCTGTTTGAGCTCTGGCAGGAAAAGGGCGTACGCTTTAACGGTCTTGGTCAACGCGCTTACTTCCCCTTCAGCCTAGAAAACGGTTACGGAGAGGGGCTCTTCTGGTAAAGGAACCCGCGGTTTGTGGCCGCGGGCTCGGCGGTGGACGTCTGCTCCTGGGGGGCTTGCGGCTTTCCGGCTTGCCTCTTGGACTTCCTGCGCTTCAGCCGCTCGGTCAGAAATTCATCGTACCTCTCCCGGAGTCGGTCCGTCTGCTCCGACGTCAGCGTCCCCGGTTCGACCATCTTGGCGGTGATGAAGATCAAAAGGTCGATCTTCTCGATGTCATTCGTCGTCCGGGAAAAAAGAGGTCCCACAACCGGCAGTTTTCCCAGAAACGGAAGCCCCACGCGGGATTTGGATTTGACGTCCTTCAAGAGCCCTCCAATCACGATCGTCTCCCCGTTCTCCACCACCACCTGGGTCTCCGCCTCCCGGACGTTCAAGATCGGGTAAGCGTTGCTCCCGACGGTGCTGCCCCGGGTGGAGATGACCGGGTGAATGATCATGTCGATGTGCCGATCCCCGCCAATCTGCGGGACAACGAACAGCTCGATCCCGATGTCCTGGTAGTACGACAAGGAGGTGGTCGTCACCGCGGTGTCGGATCCGGACACCTGTGTTTCCAGGATCGGGTATTTTTCTCCGATCAGGATCCGGGCCTCTTGGCCGGAAAGGGTCAGGACGTGCGGGGCCGAGAGGGTGTTGGTCCGCACATCCTCCTCCAGCGCCCGGATCAATACCTCCAGCTGCGTTCCGCGGAGCTTGCGAAGGATCAGGGACAGCCCGGTGTTGGCGGCGGTCAATCCGGTCGTCTCCGGAACAAAGATCGAGGGGGTGAGGAACTGGTTCAAGACCGACCCGCCGAAGGTTTTGTGGTCCGCCTGGCCCTGAATCTTGTTAAGCGACTGCTGGTTGAAGCTCCGGGAAGTGGTGCCGGAGACAAACCCGGCGGTGGAGCTGATGCTGGTGGAGCTGGATCCAGTTCCCAGCTCCAGCCCCAGGTCCCGCAGGAGATCGCGGCTGACCTCCATCACCCGGGCCTCGATGAGGATCTGCCGGGGCATCACGTCGATCCGGGTCAGGATCTTCTCCAGCCGGTCGATCGTGGTGGGGGTGTCGGTGATCACGATTGCCTTGGAGCGGGCCTTCTCGCGGGCCTTGCGCTCCCGTTCCTCATCCCCGCCCCCGCTTCCGGCCTCGGCGGTGCCGAAGGCCCATCCTTTCTGCCCGGTGATCTCCAGGACGGAGATCTTCCCCTGGCCCGTCAGCTGGGGCTCCAGGAAGGCCTTGACGTCGCCGGCGTCCAGATATTTCAGATGGATCACCTTGGTGGTGACCGGCTCTACCTCCGTCAGCTCCTTCATGGCGTCGCGCCGGCTCTTGAGCTCCTCCAGGGTGGTCACCAGGATCACATTCTCGTCCTTGTCATAGCCGTACCCGTAGGTTTTGATGATCGCGTCGAGGGCCTGCTCCCAGGTGACCTCCTCCAAGCGGATCGACACCAGGCCCGCCACATCCTTGCCGGCCACGATGTTCACCTTGGCCTTCCGGGCCAGGGCTTGGAGCACCGTCTGGATCTCCGCTTCCTTGAAATCCAGAGAGATCTTGGAGGATTCTACGGGAGCCGCTCCGGAAACCTGGGCCACCTGGATCGGTGCGGGCTCAATGATCTCACTGACCAGCTCTTCCTCCGCAAAAACTGGGAGAACGGGGAAAGAGGGGCAGGAGGCGAGAGAGGTCACAACAAAGACCATTAGGACAATGATGGCACCAACTGCCTTCAACCCCTGTTTCCCCTGTTTTCCCTGTTCTCCCTGTTTCCCCT
>CAYJTC010000093.1:0-6293 GCA_964372955.1 uncultured Planctomycetia bacterium
AAGAGGACATTTTAAAATTGGTAGAACCGGACATTATCACTTTGGTATGACAGCTTTTTGTGGGTGGATTACCGGAGAGTCGCCTGGAAGGCCGAATTGAGAGCCTCAACCACCTTTTGGTGGCTGGCGGCTATCTCTTCGTCGGTCAAGGTCCGGTCGCCGGCGGAGTAGCTCAACCGGAAGGCCAAGCTCTTTTTTCCGGGCGGCACCTGAGGACCCTGATACAGGTCGAACAGGAGCGCTTCCTTTAAGAGGGGCCGGCCGGCCTCTAGAAGGGCCTGATGGACCGCCGCGTGGGAGACTCCTCGATCCACGACCATCGCCAGGTCCCGCAAGACCGGCGGGAGCTTCGGAAGCGGCTGGACCCGGAGTTCACGCGGGGAAACCCAGAAGAGCCGCTTCAGATCCAGCTCCGCGTAAACGATCCCGAATCCGTCCGGGATCTCATGCGCCGAGAGGATTTTGGGGTCCACTCGGCCGGCTTGGCCCACCGGCTCCTTGCCGCCGGCTAAGAATTTCAGCCCTTCGCCTGTGAAGGGCCCGCCGGTTGGCTCTGTTTTGATCTCCAATGGAATCTGGAGCCGCTGGAACAACCGCTCAACCGCTCCCTTCAGATGAAAGATCCCCAGCGGCCCTGGCTTGAGCCCCCAAGCCGGGGAAGGAGTCCCTCCCAAAAGCAGAGATAAGGCCCGGCTCTCCCGCGGCGGCCCGGAGGACAAGGGGTTTGCGCTCTGAAAGACGGCTCCCAGTTCGAAGAGTTGAAGCGCATCGGTTGTTTTCCGGTTAAGGTTCCGGGCCGCGGTTTGGAGGACGCCGCCCAGCAGGGTTTTTCGAAGAACCGCCTGTTCTACGCTCAGCGGATTTTCCAGCGCCAGCGTTCCTTCTTCCCGGACGCCAGCCCGTCGGTGATCCTCCGGACTCAACAGACTGTAGGTGTAAATCTCCTGGAAGCCGGCGCCGGCTAAGGTTTGGCGGATCTGGCGCTGGCGCGCGACCCAGGGATCCTCCATCAATTTCCAGTCGGATCCAACCGGCTGCCGGCTTCTCGGGGGAAGGGTGGCCGGACACCGGTCATAACCCCATAGACGGGCCAGCTCCTCGTACAGATCCTCCGGAATTCTAAGGTCGGGGCGCCAGGAAGGGGGTTCCACCTGGTAGCTGCGGACGGTCCCGGCGACCCGGCACCCCAGCCGCTCCAGATACCGGCGCTGTTGGGCCGGGTAAACCCGCATCCCCAGAAAATCCCGGGCCCGGCTGGTTTTCAGGTGGATCCGGCGCGGAGCAGGGCGGTTCCCCTGAACATCGATCGGCCCTCCTTGGATCTTTCCGCCGGAGAGTTCTTCGATCAAGCGGGCGGCCCGGGAGGCCGCCGCCAGGACCATCTCCGGATCCACTCCCCGTTCAAACCGATAGGAGGATTCCGTGACCAGCCGCAGGGACCGCCCCGCCCGCTGAACTCGGGCCGGATTGAACCAAGCCGATTCGAGGAAGACGCGCTGGGTCTTGGGCGAAATCTCCGTCTCCCGTCCCCCCATCACCCCGGCCAAAGCGATCGGGCGCTTGGCGTCGGCAATCACCAGCGAGCCGGAGGCAAGGGCGCGGTTTTCCCCGTCGAGGGTGACCAACGTCTCTTTCGGGCCGGAGACCCGGACCCGGATCGCCGGGCCCTCCAGGCGATCCAGGTCGAAAGCGTGCAGCGGCTGGCCCAACTCCATCAGGCACAGGTTGGTCACATCCACAACGTTGTTGACGGGCCGCAAACCCAACCGCAGGAGCCGCTGGGCCAGATCCGGCGGGCTCTCTTTGACCTGGACCCCTTCGATCAGAATTCCGACGTACCGCCAGCAGCCCTGGGAATCTTCGATCGTCACCGGGATCGCGGGAGCTGGGCGGGAGGGAAGGGCCGCCTCTTTTTTCAGCCAGCGGCCCAGACGGAACCGGCGCCCCAGGATCACCGCCACCTCCCGGGCGATCCCCACATGGCTTAAAAGATCCGGCCGGTTCGGCGTGACCTCCAACTCGAAGACCCAATCCGGGCCCGCCGGAGAAAGAGAGATCACCTCCATTCCGGCCATCGTCAGCTGATGGGCCAGTGACTCCGGATGCAGAGAAATCTCCACGAACTCTTTCAGCCAGGAAAAAAGAACGCGCATTTAGGGAAACTGCCTTAGGAAACGCAGGTCGTTTTCGAAGAAGAGCCGGATGTCCTCGATTCCGAACCGGAGCATGGCGATTCGTTCCACCCCCATTCCGAAGGCGAACCCGATCGTGCCGACCGGATAGCCCACCGCCTTGAACACCTCCGGGTGGACCATTCCGCAGCCTAAGATTTCCAGCCATCCTTTTTGGCCGCAGACCCGGCAGCCCTTGCCCCCGCAGAAGACGCAGGCCAGGTCCGCCTCGGCGCTGGGCTCGGTGAAGGGGAAGTAATGAGGCCTAAACCGCAGCCGGGCCTCGGGCCCGAACGTCCCGCGCGCCCAGGCGGTCAAGACTCCTTTCAGGTCCCCGAAATTCAGGCCCGGCCCCACCGCCAGCCCCTCCACTTGGTGGAACTGGAAACAGTGGGAGGGATCCACCGCGTCCCGCCGGAAAACCCGGCCCGGCACGACGATCTGGAGGGGCGGGGTATGGTTCTGCATGAACCGGACCTGCATGGGGCTGGTGTGGGAACGCAGCAGGTACCGGGAGCCGGAAGGCCGTTCCTCTTTCAGATAAAAAGTGTCGAAGCTCTCCCGGGAAGGGTGGTCGGCCGGTATGTTGAGGGCTTCGAAATTCTCGAACTCGGTGACGACTTCCGGCCCTTCGACGGCGGAAAAACCCAGCGCCCCGAACAAGAAAAGGATCTCCTCGATCGTTCGGGTGAGGGGATGGAGCCCTCCGCGGGGCGGGGAATAACCCGGGAGAGTCAGATCCGGGTCTAAGACCGAGGAAGGCTTGGCCGGCCCGAGGGCCCGGCCCCGCTCCTCCAACAGCTGTTCCAGCCTCTGTTTGGCGGCGTTCAACCGGCTGCCCAGCTGTCCTTTATCCTGCGCCGAGAGCCCCTCCTGGCGCATCAGCTTGAAATAGTCGTTGAGCCGGCCGCGCCGGCCCAGATATCTGACCCGCAGCTCCTCGAGGGCTTCCGGAGCCGCTGTCTGAGCCAAGGCCTCCTCCGCCTCCTTCAGGAGCTGATCCAGTTCCTGTTCGAGTCTCTCGATCTCGACCAACGGCGTGTTAAGCGGCGGCCCTCGCCTGAGGCGAATCCGCCTTCGGCGGAGGTTTGGCGGCGGACTCTCTGGCCAGGTCGACCAGCCGCCGGAAGGCGGCCTCGTCGGTCACCGCCAGGTCGGCCAGGATCTTCCGGTCCAGTTGGACGTCGGCTACCTTCAATCCCGCGATGAACTGGTTGTAGCCCAAGCCGGCCGCTTCGCAGGCGGCGTTGATCCGGATGACCCAGAGGCGCCGGAAATCCCCCTTGCGCGCCTTCCGGTGCCGGGTGGCGAAGACCATTCCCCGATTGACCGTCTCCTTGGCGCGGCGGAACAGCTTGGAGCGCTTGCCCCATGCTCCCTTGGCCTTCTTGACCATCCGGCGGTGCCGGCGCTGGCTGGAGACCGCGTGCTTGACTCGTGCCATTTTATTCTTTCCTCCGTTTTCCCCCTTTTATCCGTAAGGGAGCAGGCGCTTGATCCGCTCCTGGTCCGTCGGGCTGACCAGATCCGGCCGGCGGAGCCGGCGTTTCCGGTTGCTGTCCCTTCCCGATAAAAGATGTCTGCGAAAAGCGTGCGCCCGCTTTACTTTTCCGCTGGCTGTCACGCGGAATCGTTTGGCGACCGACCTGCGCGTTTTCATTTTCGGCATTCAGGATGCCTCCCTGGGTCATTCCCGCCCTCGTTTACACGAGGGTAAACTCCAGCGGGAATCTATCTTATGACCGGATCCTCGCCTGCGCGAGAGCCTGCCCTCGGCTCGACCGAGGGATGACCGCCTTCGGCGGTCACTTCGGAGCCACCGTCATGAAGATGAACCGCCCTTCCCGGATCGGCTCCCGTTCCACTTGCGCTATCTCGGAGATATTGCCCCTGAGCCGCTCCAAGAGCTTCTGCCCGAACTCCTGATGGGTGATCTCCCGTCCCCGAAACATCACGGTGACCTTGACCTTATCCCCCCGCTTCAAGAATTTCATCAGCGACCTCAGCTTCGTCTGGTAGTCGTGCTCGTCGATCTGGGGGCGGAACCGCAATTCCTTCAGGTGCGCGTGCCGCTGGTTGTGCCGATTCTCCCGTTCCTGTTTTTCCTGCTCGTACCGGTACTTCGCGTAATCCATGATCCGGCAGACCGGCGGGCTGGTCTGGGGGGCCACCTCCACCAGATCCAGACTGGCCTCGCTGGCCATCTTCAGCGCCGCTTCGATCGGAACCACCCCTTCCTGTTTTCCTTCCGGTCCGACCAGCCGGACCTCCCGCACTCGAATCCGTTCGTTGATCCTTAATTCACCCTTGGGTTGGATGCAGCCCTCCTTTCGTTATTTCCTGCCGCGGATTTCATCGAGCGCCCGCTCGGCGAATTTCTCCATCGGCAGGGTCCCTAAGTCTCCCTGGCCGCGGGCCCGCACGGAGACGGTCCCGGCCTGAACCTCCCGCTGCCCGGCGATCAACATGTAAGGCACCCTTTCCATCTCCGCGTCCCGGATGCGGGACTGCAGAGTTTCCCGCCGGTCGTCCACTTCCGCCCGGATCCCTTTTTGAGCCAATGCCTCCCGGACCTGGCGGGCGTACGCTTCCTGCGCCTGGGTGATCGGGATCAGCACCGCCTGCACCGGGGCCAGCCAGACCGGAAAGGCCCCGCCGTAATGCTCGATGAGCGTTCCCAGGAACCGCTCCAGCGATCCGAAGATCGCTCGGTGGATCATCACCGGCGTTGCCTCCTTGCCGTCGGCCTCCACGTACTTAAGCTGGAACCGCTGGGGCAGGACAAAATCCAGCTGGGCGGTGGCGCACTGCCAATAGCGGCCCAGGCTGTCCTTCACATGGATGTCAATCTTGGGCCCGTAGAAAGCGCCGGCCCCGGGGCTCACCTCGTAAGAGAGGCCCTTCTTCTCGAGAACCTGGTTGAGCACCTTCTCGGCCCGGTTCCACTGTTCCGTGTCCCCCAGGAAATCGGGAGGGCGGGTGCTCATCTCCACCCGGTACTCGAAAAATCCGAAATCTTTCATGGCGGTCTGGATGAACTCCAGCACCCCCTCCAGCTCCTCTTCCATCTGGCTCTCCCGGCAGAAAATGTGAGAGTCGTCCTGAGTGAAGCCCCGCACCCGCATCAGGCCATGCAGCACTCCGGATTTTTCGTTCCGGTAGACGGTGCCCAGCTCAAAGAACCGCAGGGGGAATTCCCGGTAGCTGTGCCGGTCGGTCTTGTAGATCAGGATGTGCCCCGGGCAGTTCATCGGCTTGATGCCCCACTCCTGCTCCTCCATCCGGAAGATGAACATGCTCGGCTTGTAAAATTCGTAATGGCCGGAGCGAACCCAGATGTCGCTGCGCAGCAGGTGCGGGGTGATCACCGGGCGGTACCCGCGGGCGGCGTGCTGCTGTCTGGAGTACTCCTCAACCAGCTGTCTTAAGATCGCCCCTTTCGGGTGATAAAAAACCAGCCCGGCTCCTGCCTCCTCCAGAATCGAAAACAGCTTCAGGCTTTGGCCCAGCTTGCGGTGATCCCGCCGCTTGGCCTCCTCCCGGACCTTCAGGAAATTTTCCAGCTCCTCCTGATGAAAGAAGGCGGTTCCATAGATCCGGGTCAGCTGGGGATTGCGCTCATTGCCCCGCCAGTAAGCTCCAGCCAGGGAGAGTACCTTCACCGCTTTCACTTGATCCGTGCTGGCGACGTGCGGCCCTTCGCACAGATCGGCGAAATCCCCGTCGGTATAAATGGAAACCTTGGAATCCGGAATCTCCCGGATGATCTCTGCTTTGAACGGCTCGTCCCGGCCCTGGAAGAAAGCGGCCGCTTGCTCCTTGCTCATCCAGGTCTGCTTGAAAGGGAACTTTCCCTGGATGATCTTCTCCATCTCCGCCTCGATCTTCGGCAGATCCTCATCGGTCAGCGGCCGCTCCGGGGCCACGTCGTAGTAGAACCCTTCCTCGATCGGCGGGCCGATCGCCAGCTTCGTCTTGGGCCACAGGCGTTTGACCGCCTGGGCTAAAATGTGCGCGGCGCTATGCCGCAGTTTATGCAGTTCCGCGTCCATGTCTAAGATTAAACCTGGGCGGTAGAGGATTTGAACCTCTGAACCTCCTGCATGTCAAGCAGGCGCGCTA
>CAYJTC010000094.1:0-6246 GCA_964372955.1 uncultured Planctomycetia bacterium
GAGCCGTGCCCCGCCGAATCGGCGTAAGCGACAGACCGTCCGGCCGAGCCACCCCACGGCGGGCGGCCGACCCGGACCCCGCACGTTTTGATTCGGTTTGCGAAGCAAAACAAATCAGCGGGGGGAGGGCGCAAACAATGAGGCGATCGATCGCGGTGGTGACGGTGGGCCGTTCCGACTATGGGATCCTGCGGCCTATTCTTCGTCGGATCCTGGCGGATCCGGCGCTTCAGCTGCAGCTGATCGTAGGGGGGATGCACCTGGCTCCTGAGTTCGGCTTGACCGTTCAGGAGATCGAGCGGGATCGGATCCCGATCGCCCAGCGGGTGGAGATGCTGGATCCTTCAGATGACACGCCAGAGGGAATGGCCCGCGCGATGGGACGGGGCCTGGCCGGATTCTCGCAGGCCTACGCTCGCCTGCGGCCGGATGGGGTCTTCATCACCGGGGACCGGTTTGAGATGTTTGCCGCAGCGGCGGCCGCGGTCCCTTTCAACCTGCCGATCGTCCACCTGCACGGAGGGGAGGTCTCGGAGGGAGCGGTGGATGATCTGTTCCGTCACGCGATCACCCAGATGAGCCATCTCCATTTTGTCTCGATGGAGATCTACCGGAATCGCCTGCTTCAGATGGGGGAAGAGGACTGGAGAGTTGTCGTTTCCGGGGCGCCCAGTCTGGACAACCTGGCGGATCTTAGGCGGTTTTCCAAGCAGGAATTGGAGTCTGGATTCGGGCTGAAGCTGGATCAGGCTCCTCTGCTGGTCACTTACCATCCGGTTACCCGGGAGCTGGAGCAGGCCGAAGGGCAGATTCAGGAGCTGCTGGCAGCCTTGGAAGCGTCCGGTCTGCCGGTTGTTTTCACCGCGCCCAACTCCGATCCACAGGGCCGCCTCATCGCTCGGAGGGTCGAAGGGGCCCTCTCCAAGCATCCGGATTGGGGTTTCGTGCCGAATCTGGGAACTCAGGCCTACTTCAGTCTCATGGGGTTTTCCGCTGCCATGGTCGGGAACTCCTCGAGCGGGCTTCTGGAAGCCCCCTCCTTTGGGCTCCCGGTGGTCAATGTGGGGACTCGCCAGCAGGGCCGCCTCCGGGGAGGCAATGTGATCGATGTGAAGTGCGGCCGGCAGGAGATTCTGGAGGGGATCCGTGCCGCCCTGACTCCGGAATTCAGGAAACAGGCTCGGGCGGCGGAGAACCCTTACGGCAAGGGGAATGCTTCACAGATCATCGTGGAACGTTTGAAGCAGGTGGAGTTGGGACCGCGCCTGATCGTCAAGCGGTTCGTCGATCGGCCGGTTCTGGAAGAGAAGATAAGCCTGACCCGTGAAAACTGAGAAAACGGGCGCGCCCCGCTGCGTGATTCTAGGAGGAGGAGGCCATGCGCAAGTGGTGATCGAAGCCCTGCGGGCTTGCGGATCGGCTCATCCCTACGCGGTTTTGGACGCGGATCCGAAGCTTTGGGGAAAATCCCTGCTGGGAATCCCCGTCTTAGGCGGGGATGATCTTCTGCCCCAGCTGCTTAAGCAGGGGGCTCGATCTTTCATCATCGGCCTGGGAGCGGCAGGAGACAATCGGCCCCGGAAACGGCTTTATGAATTCGGGATCCAGCAGGATCTGGTTCCGGTTTCGGCCATCCACCCGACGGCGGTCGTTTCTCCGTCGGCCTCGATTGGAGCGGGCGTTTTCCTGGGACCCTTGAGCGTGGTCAACGCGGGGGCCTCCATCGGTGTTAACACTATCCTGAACACCGGGGCGATTGTGGAGCACGACTGCCGGATCGGCGATCACGCTCATGTCGCCACAGGCGCCCGGCTGGCCAGCACCGTCCAAGTCGGGCGCCTGGCCCATGTCGGAGCCGGGGCAACCGTGAAACAATGCGTTCGGATTGGAGAGGGGGCGATTGTGGGAGCCGGAGCGGTGGTGGTGGGGGAAGTGGAGCCCTGGACGACAGTGGCCGGAGTGCCGGCCCGTCCCCTAGCGTCAAAAAGCGTCAAAAAGTGTCAGGCACTTTCTGACAGGCACTTTCTGACATGACGGTCCGTGTGATTCCGCGGCTGGATATCAAGGGTCCGAACCTGGTCAAGGGGATCCACCTGGAGGGCCTGCGGGTTCTGGGAAAACCGGAGAAATTCGCCCGGCTCTATTACGAGCTGGGGGCGGATGAGCTGTTGTACATGGATGTCGTGGCCAGTCTCTACGGACGCAACAGTCTGCTGGAGATCATCCGGCGGACTTCCACAGAGATCTTCATCCCCTTGACCGTCGGGGGAGGCCTAAGGTCCCTGGAGGACATCCGGGAGGTCTTAAGGGCCGGGGCGGACAAGGTTTCTTTGAACACCGCGGCGATCCAGCGGCCGGAGCTGATCCGGGAGGCGGCAGGGGCCTTTGGCTCCTCCACGATTGTGATTTCGGTTGAGGCGCTTCGCCAGCCGGACGGAAGTTACGAGGCCTACACCGATAACGGCCGGCAGAGGACCGGCGCCGATGCGGTGCAGTGGGCGGGCCGGGCGGCGGAGCTGGGGGCCGGAGAGATCCTGGTGACTTCGGTTGACTGGGAGGGGACCGGAAAAGGATTTGATCTCACACTGATCCGCCGGATTGCGGAGAAGGTGTCGATTCCGGTGATCGCCTGCGGGGGAGCGGGCCGAATGGAAGATCTGGTTCAGGTGATCACGGAGGGCAGGGCGGACGCGATCTGCCTGGCCTCCTTGCTTCATTACAACCTGATCCGGCGGATGAAAAGGGACGGGGATTATTCGGGCGAGGGGAACATCGAATTCTTAAAAAGCGGGCGGGGCTTCTCCCATTTCCAGGAAACCTCGCTCCCGGAGCTGAAGGAGTTCCTGATCCGGCAGGGGATCCTCTGCCGTTCGGTGGGAATGGAGAGATCGGCGCCGGCTCTGGAGGGACAAGGGAATGGCTGACGACCGGAGGCCGCGAGTGGCCATTGTCGACTACCGGCTGGGAAACCTCTTCAGCGTCAAGCAGGCCTGCACCCAGGCGGGCATGGAGGGGGTGATCACCAGCCACGCCGAGGAGATTCTCGCCGCCGATGCGGTGATCCTGCCGGGAGTCGGGGCCTTTGGGGACGCGATGGCCGCGCTGTCGGAACTGAGGCTGGTGGAACCCTTGAAGGCGTGCGCCCATTCTGGCAAGCCCCTGGTGGGGATCTGCCTGGGGCTGCAACTTCTGATGAGCGAAAGCTTCGAGTTCGGTCGGCACCAGGGGTTGGGACTCATCGAAGGGGATGTGATGAAATTGAGCGTTTTCCGGGATGGGAACCGGTTGGGGAAGGTTCCCCACATCGGCTGGAACCAAGTAAAGATAGTTGCAAATCGCGAATCTCGAGTTGCGAATTCAAATCGAGGTTCGAGACTCGAGATTCGAGATTCTCTTTTTGAGAATGTGCCTGACGGCGCCTTCATGTACTTCGTCCACTCCTTTTACGCGCGTCCAAAAGACCCGTCTGCGGTTCTCTGCACGACCTGCTACGGCCCGACCACTTTCTGTTCCGCGATCCGCAAGGGGAACATCGTCGCCTTCCAATTTCATCCGGAGCGATCCGGAGCGATGGGGCTGAAGATCTACCAGAATATCGCGCAGCGGCTGTCTTTATCCATGGAAACGAGAGAGGAGGGCAATGGATGTCAAATCTGCTGACCCAGCCACAGGAAGGGGAGCGGGAGGCCTGGTTCGGTCTGCCTAGAGAGGTGGTGTACTGCAGGCGGTGCGTCATGTCCAACCAGCGCCCCTGCTCCTCGATCGAGTTCCGGCACAATCGGGAGCATCAGCATCGGTCGCTTCACATCGACGAGCAGGGTATCTGCGACGCCTGCCGGTTCGCCGAGATGAAGGAGTCGATCGACTGGAAAAAGAGGGAGGAGGAGCTGTTGCGGCTGCTGGACCGGTTCCGGCGAAACGACGGATCTTACGACTGCATCGTGCCCGGAAGCGGCGGCAAGGACAGCTGCTATGCCGCCCATCTCTTAAAGTACAAGTACGGGATGCATCCCTTGACCGTCACCTGGCCTCCGATTCTTTACACCGACATTGGTAGGAAGAACTTCCGTAACTGGCTTGAGGTGGGCGGATTCGACAACATCACCTTCAAGCCCACCGCCCGGGTTCACCGGCTTCTCACACAGCTGGCGATCGAGAATCTCCTGCACCCGTTCCAGACCTTTATCCTGGGGCAGAAAAACCTCGCTCCCAAGATCTCCCTTCAGACCAAGGTTCCTTTGATCTTCTACGGCGAGAACGAGGCGGAGTACGGCAATCCGATCGCCGACACCGCCACGTCGCTCAGGGACAAGTCGTACTACACCATGGGGAACCTCTCCGACGTCTACCTGGCGGGCCTTTCCATCCCGGAGCTGATGGAGCGCTACCGGTTTTCCCTCAACGATCTAGCGGCCTACCTCCCGGCCGATTCCAGGGAACTGGAGCATTCGCAGATTGAGGTCCATTACCTCGGCTATTACATGAAGTGGACCCCACAGGAGAGCTACTACTACGCAGTGGAGCACACCGGCTTTGAAGCCAACCCCTTCCGCACGGAGGGGACCTACAGCAAGTACAACAGCCTGGACGACAAGATCGACGGCTTCCATTACTACACCACCTACATCAAGTTCGGGCTCGGCCGCGCCAGCTACGACGCCTCCCAGGAGATCCGAAACAAACATCTCACCCGGGAGGAAGGGGTGGCCCTGGTCCGCCGGTTTGATGGGGAGTTTCCGGAGAAATATTTCAAGGAAATCATGGAGGCGATCGGCATGGAGCCGGAGCGTTTCCTTGAGCTATGCGAGCGGCGGCGCTCACCCCACCTGTGGAAACGGGAGAACGGGACATGGAAGCTGCGCCATCCGATCTGGGAGGCCTCATGCACACCGATCTGACCACCCTTTGCCTCCGAAGAGGTTCCACCTTCCGGGAGGCGGTCCTCCGGATGGACAAGAGCCGTCTGGGGATTGTCCTGGTGGTGGATGAGGAGAGCCGGTTGATGGGGACCATCACGGACGGGGACCTCCGGCGGGCGATTCTGGCCGACGTGGATCTGGAATCACCCGTGGAGGCTCTGTTGGCCCGCAAGGCCGGCTCGGCCTACGCTCATCCGGTGACCGCCCCGGCGGGGCAGGACGGCATGCTCTACGCCTCCCTCCTGAAGGAACACCGGCTGCTTCATCTGCCTCTTCTCGACGAAGAAGACCGGGTAGTCGGGCTGGTCACCCTGGATGAGTTCGTTCCCCGAGAGGAGATCTTTCCCACCCAGGCGCTGATCATGGCCGGCGGAGCGGGGGAGCGTCTGCGGCCTCTGACCGAGTCCCTCCCGAAACCGATGCTTCCGGTGGGGGATCGGCCCCTGATGGAGATCATCATCGGGCAGCTTCGGGAGGCCGGGATCCGGCGGGTGAATGTGGCCACTCATCATGAGCCGGAAAAGATCACCTCCCATTTCGGGGACGGACAGAAGTTCGGGGTGGAGCTTTCCTACCTGTCCGAGGACCGCCCGCTGGGGACCGCCGGGGCGCTGGGGCTGATGGAAACCCCGAAGGAGACGCTTCTAGTGATCAATGGGGATATCTTAACCGACATCGATTTTCAGGCGATGGGTGTTTACCACAAGGAGCACCAGGCGGATCTGACCGTCGCGGTCCGGCAGTGTGATCTGAAGGTTCCCTATGGAGTCATTGAGTGCGAGGGAGCCCAGGTGCGGACATTGAGCGAGAAACCGACCTTCAACGTTCTGGTTAATGCCGGTATTTATCTTTTGGAGCCGTCGGTTTATCCATTCATCCCGGCCGGGGAGCGCTTCGATATGACCGAGCTGATCCAGCGCCTTCTCCTGGAAGGGCGGACGGTGATCAGCTTCCCGGTCCGGGAATACTGGCTGGATATCGGGCAGATGGCCGACTACGAGCAGGCGCAGGAGCAGATCAAAAACTTCCGGAGGTTCCCTAATGCCTGAATCAGCCGGACAGCTGGTGTCCAATTCAATAGGCATCATAAGCCATCCGGCGTTCGAGGGGTGGCTCCTTCCGGGGTCCTGTCATGGGGCAGCCCATCCACCGGCATCGGGCTTCGCCCCGTACGGGTTGTGTGATTCCCGCCTCTTCCGCTGCGTGAGCCCCACCCGAATCGGCTCGAGCTGTCTTAATTCAAGGACTATCACGAGTCATGCAATCTGAGCTGTTCACCCTGAGCCCTTCGACTCGGCCGCTCATCCTGAGCCCTTCGGCAAGGCCG
>CAYJTC010000095.1:0-6161 GCA_964372955.1 uncultured Planctomycetia bacterium
ACTTTCGCAAACCGGGGATCCCGCTCCACCGCGGTCACCGCCGCGCCGGAGGCCAGGAGCGGCTCCGTGAGCGCTCCCAGGCCGGAGCCGATCTCTAAAATTCGATCCTCCGGCTTGGCCTCCACGACACCGGCGATCCTTTCCAAAGCCCGCGGATCCACCAGGAAATGCTGGCCCATCCGCCGGGGTGAAATCCCCAGGTTATACTGCCGGACCAGCTCCTTAATCGCCCGTACATTCAACATCGTCAAAAGGGGTCAGGCACTTTCTGACGGGGCACTTTCTGACGATAGGAGGATTAGCTTGACTTTATACATAAATTAATTTATTTTATCTAAGAGTAAACATGCCACGCGCCACACGCGTTTCTTATCCGGAAGCTTATCATCATGTAACAAATCGGTGCAATCACCAAGAGCGCCTCCTACATGCGGAGGATTTCCAGGATCTTTGTGCACTGCTGTTAGAAATGAGACGGCGATCGGGAATCCGGCTATTCGCCTACGCACTGCTCCAAAACCATTACCACCTTCTTCTGCAAGAATCCTCCTCAGGAACTTTGAGTGAGGCTATGCACTGGTTTAACGGTTCTGCCGCCGCCCGCTACAACATCCGTCACAAAATTCGAGGACACCTTTGGCAAGGGCGTTTCAAGAATCGCCCTATTCAAGATGAACCATACTTCCTTCAATGTTTGGTGTACATAGACCTCAATCCCGCGAGAGCCGGCCTAGCTCCGAATCTCATAGATTGGGCCTTCTCGAGCACCAAAGCTCATATCGAAAGGATACCCGATCCTCTCCTAGATCCAACTCCTATTGAACTCAACGGCTATAAAGAGCTGCTCTCGGTAGAATGGGAAAGAACCCAACGGCTCCAAAACTTCCTAAGGGAAGGAGATAAAGAAGCCATAAAGGATTGGCTCAGCAAAGCACCTTCACGTCTCTTTATTCCCTTTGCTCGTGAGATCAGTCATCTCATCGGCTCCCACTTTCGCCGATTTATTCCTAAACAGACCCTCCTCTCACAAAAAGTGTCAGGCACTTTTTGACGGGTTGTCACGTGTCACAAAGTGCCTGACCCCTTTTGACGCTTTTGGGCCAGGCGGATGGCCAGCTGGATGGCCGACTGCATGGAGCGGGGATCCGCCAGGGACCGGCGGCTGGCCCAGCTTTTCCGGGCCAGCTCAAAAGCGGTCCCATGCACCGGAGAAGTCCGGACAAAAGGCAGGCCCAGCGTCACGTTGACCGCCGATTCCCATCCGAGGAGTTTTACCGGGATCAGGGCCTGATCATGATAGAGGGCCACCACGGCGTCGTAAGCGCCACGGGCCGCCTCCCGCATCAGCGTGTCGGCCGGGAGGGGTCCTTCCACAGCCCCCCTCAATCGCCGGACCACGGGGATCAGGATCCGCTTCTCCTCCGATCCGAAGAGTCCCCCTTCCCCGGCGTGAGGGTTCAGAGAAGCCAATCCGATCCGGGGCCTGGAGATTCCGAAATCCCGAATCAGCGATTCCCGCGTCAGCCGCAGTGTTTGAAGGACCTTCGCTTGGGTCAGCCGACCGGGAAGGTCCCGCAGGCTGACGTGGGTGGTAACCAAGCTGGCCCGAAACTTGCCGGTTATGAACATCATCACCGTCGAGCAGCGAAACCGACGGCCCAGGAATTCGGTGTGCCCGATCCATGAGACCCCGGCCCGGTGAATCGCCTCTTTCGAAACCGGCGCCGTCACCAACGCGTCGGCATGCCCTGCCCGCAGCTGACGGACCGCTTCCATCAGATAGGAATGAGCCGCGCGCCCGGCGACAGGCCGCAGATCCCCCGGCTCAAAACGAGGGGGCACCCCTCCCTGATCCACCCAGCGATATCGACTCCAGGGAATGGAAAGCCGCAGGCGGCGGTTTAAGATTTTAAACCAGCGCAGATCTCCGATGACGGAGAGGGAGGCGGGAAAACGCAGGCGGGAAACTGATCTTAACAGGACTTCCGGGCCAATCCCGGAAGCGTCTCCCATCGTGACCAGGAGGCGAACACTCACGGTTTGACGGAGATATAGGCATCGGCCCTGAGCTTGTTGATCCAGTCCCGATATTTGACCGAGGCCTTCTCCTGCAAAAGCCGCAGATGAATTTCATCCTGGACCTCCTGCAGGGAGGCCTGGCGCTCGGGCCGGATTGACTCCACCCGGAACAGATGGAAACCGGCCGGGGTCTGAACCACCGGGGAAATCTCTCCTTCTTTCAATGAGAACAGGACCTGGTCGATCTCCTTGCGGCTTTTACCCTTCTCCAGGAGGCCGAATCGCCCGCCCATCTTGGCGTTGGGCCCGTCCGAGTAGCGGACCGCCAGATCATAAAAGTCGGTCCCTTGAAGGGCCTGTTGACGCAGGTGGTTGGCCAAATCCATGGCCTGGCTCACCTCCAAAGTGCTTTTGGGCTTGATCAGGATCACCGCCCCCTGCACTGCGGCCAGTTCCCGGAATTCCTGGGAACGGGCGTTGTAGTAAGCGGTCACCTCGGTCGGAGAAACCGAGACCTTCGACCGGATCTCCCGGTCGATCAGTTTCTGGATCGTGATCTGTTCCTTGAAACGGGCCCTCAGATCCTCCAGCGTCAGCCCCTGTTCCTGGAGGGCTTCTTCCATCTCCTCGAAACTCTGGAACCGGGCCTTCGTCTCGGCAAGCATCTCTTCCACTTCCTCAGGGGAAACCGCGATCGGCATCGGAATGCCGATCTTGCCCTTGCCCATCTCGATGGGCTGAGGGTTGAGGGCCGCCTGAAGCATCAGCCGCTCCTCAACCAACTGCTGAAGGACTCTCTCCCGAATCTCCTTGGCCTTCTCGGCCAATTGCTCCGGCGGATAGTGGGACTGCATCTGAAGATAGACCGGCAGGAAGGCCCGGTTGAGATCAGACTGGGTGATCACCTCCTGGTTGACCACTGCGACGATCCGCATCTCCTCGGCTCCAGCGGAAACCGAGTTCGCGAAAAAAACCGTTAGAAGGATAGGAAGGAATTTGACCATGAACCCTCGACCCTGAACTATCTGCTTCTTCTTAGCTCTAAGGATTGGCGGGTTGGGAGGCGGCGGCAGGGGGAGTTAAAGGAGCTCCTGCGGAGACCGGCGCGGCGGCGGCCGGCTCATGGATCTTGATCTGGGCTTTCCCGCGCAGCTCCTGGACGAACGATTCCACCCTCTGCTGCTGGCGCGCAACGGCCAGCTGATTTCGGATCTGATCTCGGACCTCCTCCAGAGCCAACACGCGGGACTCCCGCTGCTCGGTGAGAAGGATGATGTGATACCCTAAGGAGCTTTTTACGATGCCGCTGGACTCTCCGGGCCTAAGCTTCTGGCAGACGGCTTCAAACTCCGGGATCAACTGACCCTTGGTGAAATAACCGATGTCCCCGCCGCGGGCCTTGCTCGGATCCTTGGAAACCTCTTGGGCCACCTTGACGAACGGCTCGCCGCCCTGAATCCGGCTCATGGCCTTCTTGGCCTCCTCTTCGGTTTCCACGAGGAGATGGCTGGCCCGAAAGGTCTCCGGCTCCTTGAACCTTTCCTGGTTCTGCTCGTAAAACTGAGCCACTGCTTCATCGGTCACCTTTGCCTGCTCCTGGGCCCGAACCACCTCCAGCAGGCGACCCAGAAGAATCTGGCGCTGGGCCTCTTTCAACAGGAGCCGGACTTCCCGGTCCTGCTCCAGGCCGCGGCGTCTGGCTTCCTGGATAAGAAGAGACTCCATGATCATCTCCTCCAGGAGGCGCCGGCGGTCGTTGCCCAGGGCGGTCCGGGTAGGCAAGTTCAAGCGGCTCATCCGCTGGTCCACATCCCGCTCGGTGATCACCTGGCCGTTGATCACGGCCATGATCTTTCCCTGGGAGCCGCATCCGGCCAAAAGAAGAACCGTCAGCCCCATCTGGAAAATCCGAAGAGGTTTCATGAATCGGCAGTGTATCATGCCCGTTTCAGCCGGTCAATCTCCCCTTTGAGGAGCCGGCAGTACAAGTCGAAGCCGACCGCCAGGATATGGCCGTGCTGTTCGACCCCCAGCAGGTTCCCGGCCCCCCGCAATTGGAGATCCTGGAGAGCGATCTGGAATCCAGCCCCTAAGCTGGAGAATTGTTCCACCGCATGGAGCCGCTTCCGGGCCTCGGCAGTCAGCGGCATCCCCTTGGGCGTCAGGAATAAAGAATAGGCCTGCCGGCGGAACCGGCCCACCCGGCCCCGCAGTTGGTACAGATCGGCCAGCCCGAAGGAGTCGGCCCGGAAGACCAGGATGGTGTTGGCGTTCGGGATGTCGATCCCGGACTCCACGATCGCCGTGGAGATCAGGAGATCCGCCTCTGCTCTGATAAAGCTCAGCATTCCTTTCTCCAGCGCGCGGGACGGCATCTGCCCGTGGGCCACGGCGAGTCGGGCCCGCGGGACTAGGGCTGCGATCTTCCGGTGGAGCCGGGCGATCCCTTCAATCCAAGGATAGATCACGAACACCTGGCCGGCCCGTTCCAGTTCCCGGCCGATCGCCTCCCGGATCAGGGCCTCGCTTTCCTCGGCCACCACCGTCTTGACCGGCAGCCGCTCGAAAGGAGGGCTGTCGATCACCGACATCGACTTGGCCCCCATGAGCGATAAATAGAGAGTGCGGGGGATGGGAGTCGCCGTCAAGGTCAGGAGATCCACCTGCAGACGAAGTTTCTTCAGGTGCTCCTTGGCCCGCACGCCGAACCGCTGCTCCTCATCAATGATCACCAGTCCCAGGTCCTTGAACCGGACGTCCTTCGAAAGCAGGCGGTGAGTGCCGATGAGGATATCGACGGAGCCTTCGGAAAGTCCCTTGAGGACCTGCTCCTGCGCGGCCGGCCCCCGGAACCGAGACAGCATCCCCACGGCGATCGGAAAGGCCTTCAACCGCTGGCTGAAGGTATAGGCGTGCTGTTCGGCCAGAATCGTGGTAGGACACAAGATCGCCACTTGCTTGTCGTCCATCACCGCCTTAAAGGCGGCCCGCAGGGCTACCTCGGTCTTCCCGTAGCCCACATCGCCGCAGAGCAGACGGTCCATCGGGCGGGTTGCTTCCATATCGGCCTTAACCTCTTTGACCGCCTGGGTCTGGCCCGGCGTCTCTGAGTAAGGGAAGGCCGCCTCCAATTCTCTCTGCCAGTCGGTGTCCGGGCTGAAGGCATGACCGACGGCGCTCATCCGGCGGGCCTGGAGATTGAGCATCTCGAAAGCGACGGAGGCGGCCCCTTTACGGGCCAATTCCTTGGAGCGCTGCCAGTAACGGGTTCCCAGTCGGGACAGCTTCGGCGCCCGGCCCTCGAACCCGATGTATTTCTGGATCAGGTGCATCTCTTCCAGAGGGATGTAAAGCCGGTCTCCCTCGTCGTATTCCAGCACAATGTATTCCCGGATCCGTTCCCGTTCCCGGATTTTCTTCAAACCCAAGTACCGGCCAATCCCATGGGTGACATGGACCACCCAGTTTCCAACGTGGATGTCCACGAACGGATCCAGCGGGATCTCTTCTCCCAGGAATAGATGCTTCAGGGAAGCTTTCAAGGGATGCTGGCGCAACGCGGTGGTGGGTAGGATGATCACCATCTCGTGGGAGAAGAACGGCTGGCCAGTGGCCGGATGGACCGAGCGGATCTGGACCACCGTCTCATGGTCCAGCTCGACGCGCACCGGCGCCTCAAACCCTTCCGGAAACAGGTCCAGGATCCCGCCGCGCAGGGCGCAATCGCCCGGGTCGCTCACCTTGGCGACCCGCTGATAACCCTGGCCGATCAGGATCTGAAGGAAGGCATGGGGATCCAACCGCTGTCCCCTGCAGATTTTCAGAGCGGAAAAATCGGAGGAAGAACTCACATCTTGACGGGAGCAGAAACACCCAACAAGCGCAGGCCGGTAGCCAGGATGACCTGGACCCCTTGGATCAGCCGCAGGCGGGCGGCGGTCAGATCCGGGGAATCGCTGACCACCCGATGGGTGTCATAGAAGCGGTGGAACGCCTCGGCCAGCTCCTGCAGGAAAGAGATCAGCCCAAACGGCTCCAGCGACCGGGCTGAGAGCTCCACGGCGCCTGGAAACTCCCGCATCAGTCGCAGGATCCTCATCTCTTCCGGCGCTTTGAGCAACTCCAGGTTTGTCTTTCCCTGT
>CAYJTC010000096.1:0-6160 GCA_964372955.1 uncultured Planctomycetia bacterium
TCCCCAGATGCTGCTTGCCGTCCCGATGAAAGGACTCCGTGCCTGTCCAGCGATGACGATAGACCAAAAGCATTCGGATTACTTCCCACTGCGTTCGATTGGTGATCAGAATCTTCCTGACCTGGGAATTTTCTCGGTTTTCCCACAGGATCAGGAGGCGGACCGGGTGATCCACCTTAGGGATGCGCACACTCCGGGTGAAGTGCCATTGCTTCCTGTCGCCGATCTGGATGGGTTTGCGATCCTTCGCGGGAATGCTCCGGGCGACTTCATCCGCCCGCATCTCACGGCCCAGGAAGATAACCTTCCGGTTGGTCTTCAGGTCCCCCACGTACGCTCGCCTCTTGGCGTTGAGATGGTTTATGACCGGGCCGTTGGTGAAGTAGCTGTCGAAGGCGAACGCCCCGGGAATCTGACGCTGGATCGCCCAGTCGGCCAGCTCCTTGAACAACTCCGTGTGATCCTTGAAAGGGGCCGCCTGCGAGCAGTCCTCCTGCTTGCGGAAGCGCCGGAACTCCAGGGCGTAGTGCTTGCCGGAGGAGCAGACATAGTTGGAGATCAGGTAATCGTGGGCAATCTTGTTCCGCTGCTCGGCGTGGTCCCAGAACCAGCCGACATCCTCGATGAACTTGCCCTCGTGATCGATCAGCGTGTTGTCCACGGCGATGACCCCGCGGTCGGAATATCGGGTGGAGGAATCCCGCTGGAGCTCGGCCAGACGCCGCTCGTTGAGCGCCTGAACATCCCAGGATACTTCGGTGATCCACCGGTTCAGGCAGGATTGATCGGTGGTCAGGGCAAACTCGGCGTTGATGCCGGAGACGGTCTTGCGCTCGGCGATCATCAACCCCGTCAGGTATTCGGCAAAGTGCCGGCGCTCCGGCTCGTTCTTGAACAGATCGCCGTAGCGGGTAAGCGCTTCCTTAACAACCGTCGGCCACTCGATGATCGCAGGCAACAGACTCCCCTCCTCGGTTGGGGGAGCCCCCTCCAATGCCTCAATTGAGTGAAAGGTTATGCCTATCATACGTCGGAGAGAAGTGATTTTTCAAAAGTCCAGTTATATCTTAGCCGGGGTGAGTTTTTGGTCCAGTTTTGCGGGGCCACTATAATGAACTGGCGTTCGCCTAATTTGGACAGATGCGACGCCATCTACATGCTCAAGAAATTCATTTTAGCACGCCGGAGTAATCTCGCTGGAGAGCCGATGGTTGGGACATGTTATGCGGGATAGTGCCCAAGAATAAGGCCAGCAGGCTGTATCCGGCGTACGCAAACGACAGCCGATGCCGCATCATTGAATCCGATAGAATGGCGAGGATAACTGGAACGATCAAGATAAGTGCTGCTCTGCGCAGGAGGGTTCGGTCTGCTGTTGGGTAGAAGGTCAGCAGGCAGCTTCCCAACAGGATAGCGGCGGGCACGATAATTCCCCCCGATGGGAGCGCGCGTTCAAAGGGAAGGAGCTTGATGGTCAAAACAGCCAGCGGTGAGAAATGAGTTGGGTTGCAGACCCAAAACGGCAGAGTGACACCCAAATAGGCAGACAGAGATATCCCCGAATAAACTAGGGCAGCTCTGAGCCCCAGACTTGTAGCGATGCTACGAAAGATTACAGGGGCGAGCAGAATGGCTATCGGCCGAGAAGAGAGCGTAACTCCCGAGAACAAGGAGAAAAGCATCCTTCCGAGGGGATTCAGGGATGGGAAGAACCTCACGTAAACCATGAGGACGATGGTGAGGTAGAGACTGTTTGCCAGTAAATCCCCACCGGTTACGACTTCGTGCAGAATGATGGGCGCCGTAAGGAGAACGAGCCACAGATACAAGATGGATGCGCGTCCATCCTGTGTGTAAGCTTTGAGTGCGATAAAGAAGATGCTTACCCAGAAGAAATTTTGGTATGCGCTGTTACCCAATAGGACAAAGGGAATAGCGAGCAGAACTGCACCCGGGAAGGGCGCGAGGATATTCCCTAGGTACGTAGTGCGCTCATAAGGATAGTGTCCACGGAGCAATTCGCCTGCAGCCAGGTTAAGGGCGTCATCCCGGTCGCTCCCCGCAGGGCCTTCGATGGCGTTCGCCCATGGGTAAACAAGCAGAAACGCAGCAAACAGGAAAGCCAGGGTGATCCCAAAGCAAACGTTGGGTGGAGGGATAGGTACACGTACGAAGGTACTGCGCCGGGAGAGAATTCTCGAAAAGTAGAGAGAGAGGGTTGCCCCATAGAGCCCGTAGGCCCAAAGACCAGCGGATCCCAGCTTTTGATAGACGATCCCCGTCGATGGCATGAGCAGGAAGAGCAGCAGCAAAAGAGGATTGTAGGTCATTCGCTAGGTTTTTGAGAGTCGCTGACCCCCCTCGGGCGAACTCGCTCGGCGAGAAATGGATGAAACTATTCGACCAGGATGTTACGAGAGAAGCTCACGCGGCGTCTCCTGTGTTTTTGGCTATTTTTCTGGTAACTGAGGTTTTGCAAATTCAGGCTAAGTTGAGCACATGACAGATTCTTGGGTTTGTCCAACCATCCAGCGTGGCCCGTTCGATCGCCCAGGTGATCGTGCGCTGCAAGGTTTCCCGCATCACGGCCCGACAGGCTTCGCCGATGGTCGTCAGCGTTGCAACGGCCCATTCCTTCGCACGGTTCTGCCGCATCCGAGAGACCAGGAGGATGTGCGCCAGGATCACCATGTACAGGTGCCGGGTCTGGCCCTGGCCGTTCCTGAGCTGGCAATCTCCCATCCCCAGATGCTGCTTGCCGTCCCGATGAAAGGACTCCGTGCCTGTCCAGCGATGACGATAGACCAAAAGCATTCGGATTACTTCCCACTGCGTTCGATTGGTGATCAGAATCTTCCTGACCTGGGAATTTTCTCGGTTTTCCCACAGGATCAGGAGGCGGACCGGGTGATCCACCTTAGGGATGCGCACACTCCGGGTGAAGTGCCATTGCTTCCTGTCGCCGATCTGGATGGGTTTGCGATCCTTCGCGGGAATGCTCCGGGCGACTTCATCCGCCCGCATCTCACGGCCCAGGAAGATAACCTTCCGGTTGGTCTTCAGGTCCCCCACGTACGCTCGCCTCTTGGCGTTGAGATGGTTTATGACCGGGCCGTTGGTGAAGTAGCTGTCGAAGGCGAACGCCCCGGGAATCTGACGCTGGATCGCCCAGTCGGCCAGCTCCTTGAACAACTCCGTGTGATCCTTGAAAGGGGCCGCCTGCGAGCAGTCCTCCTGCTTGCGGAAGCGCCGGAACTCCAGGGCGTAGTGCTTGCCGGAGGAGCAGACATAGTTGGAGATCAGGTAATCGTGGGCAATCTTGTTCCGCTGCTCGGCGTGGTCCCAGAACCAGCCGACATCCTCGATGAACTTGCCCTCGTGATCGATCAGCGTGTTGTCCACGGCGATGACCCCGCGGTCGGAATATCGGGTGGAGGAATCCCGCTGGAGCTCGGCCAGACGCCGCTCGTTGAGCGCCTGAACATCCCAGGATACTTCGGTGATCCACCGGTTCAGGCAGGATTGATCGGTGGTCAGGGCAAACTCGGCGTTGATGCCGGAGACGGTCTTGCGCTCGGCGATCATCAACCCCGTCAGGTATTCGGCAAAGTGCCGGCGCTCCGGCTCGTTCTTGAACAGATCGCCGTAGCGGGTAAGCGCTTCCTTAACAACCGTCGGCCACTCGATGATCGCAGGCAACAGACTCCCCTCCTCGGTTGGGGGAGCCCCCTCCAATGCCTCAATTGAGTGAAAGGTTATGCCTATCATACGTCGGAGAGAAGTGATTTTGCAAAAGTCCAGTTAGCCAGATGAAATTTACTGTTGTAAGCCATGCAGGTCTACTCGTAGAATCCAACGGCCGATCGCTCCTGACGGATCCCTGGCTGATCGGCAGTTGCTACTGGCGCTCTTGGTGGAACTACCCGCCGCCCCCTCCCGAACTCATTGACCGGCTTAAACCGGACTTCATCTACCTGACCCACCTCCACTGGGACCATTTCCACAGCCCCTCCCTGAGACGCTTCGACCCGGGGACGCTGGTCCTGGTGCCGCGTGCCCACTTCGACCGGATGCTTCATGACCTGCGCTCCCTCGGCTTCCGGAACGTCCGGGAGCTGACCCACGGGGTATCCGAGAAGATGCCGGGCGGCTTCGCGCTGACCAGCTTCCAGTTCAGGCTTTCACTCGACAGCGCGCTGGTGATCGAGGCAGGAGGCGTCACGGTTCTCAACGCAAACGACTGCAAGCTGATGGGTGGCCCCTTGTGGCATCTTAAGCGGAAGTTCCCAAAAATCGATTTCGTCCTGCGCAGTCACAGCTCCGCATCTTCCTATCCATACTGCGTTTCCTCCGATTACCCAGAGCATCTGAACCACCGCGAGCGGGAAGATTATCTTCGGGAGTTTCTCGTTTTCTGCGAATCCCTGAGAACTCGCTATGCCGTTCCCTTCGCCAGCAACCATTGCTTTCTGCACCAGGAGACGTTCCACTTCAACGAGACGGTTGTCTCTCCCTACGACGTGAAGCGCTACTTCGACGCTCACCGGCGAGACATGACCGAGTGCCAGGTGATGATCCCGGGCGATTCCTGGTCCAGCGAGGAGGGCTTTTCCCTGGCCAAGCGAGATTACTTCACTCGCCGCGAGGAGCACCTCCAAGCGCTCCAGGAGCGCCACGCGGCCGCGCTCAGCGCTTATTACGAGAGAGAAGATGCCGTCCGTCCGGACTGGAAGAGCTTCGAACGGTACTTCCTGATGCTCCTGGCCTCCTTGCCGCCGGGGTTCTCATTCCTCTTCCCGGCCCGCGCTCTCTTTCATGCGCAGGGCGCGACATCCGCCTTCTGGCTGGTGGACTTCCGCGCGAGAGAAGTAACGCAGGCCGATCCGGAAACCCCTCATGATTTTAAACTGACGACGCACCCGGCAATCCTTAAAGACTGCTGCCAAAATCGGATGTTCTCTGTTTTCACCGCAAGCAAACGCGTCCGGTACCACCTGAAGACCCGCCGGGCTCTTCTCTATTACCACCTGTTCAACTCCCTTATGGACATGTACGAGAGCGGTTATTTCCCTCTCTCCCGCATGGCCAACCGCCGGTTCATCGGGAACTGGCTGCGGCGCTGGCGCGAAATCCTCTTTTACGCCTCGATCGCCCCGGGCATCCTCGCCGGCTGGAAGTTTCAGCCTGCAAATCACATGCGCACGCGCGCAGCGCCGATCACGTCGTCAGTCGGTTAGTCCTTCAAGTTTCGCGACAAGCTGTCGAGCGGGATCGCACGGGTCCTCAGATTCCGCGTTTCTCCTCCATGCGACGGAACCTGCCAACGATCTTGAGAAACTCTCCGCTCCCTCTTTCACCTCAAACTCTCCATTCCCATTGGGGTATAATTGTCTTCCCTGGCAACACAGCGATTCCGAGACTTTGAAGATCGCGGCATCCGTCTTACGGGCGAGCGGTGGGCACACATCCGAGGACACCGAACTTCTTGAGGAAGGCCAACGGTCGAGGGCGGCAGATGGCCAGGGTCGAGCGGCAGGGGCTTGTTGATGCATCCCGGCGGAAGAGAGCGACTGGAACAGCGGGTCATCCGGGCGGCTGAATCTGCCCTGAAGAACCAGGGGTATGTGGAGGCTGTGGATGTTTTCCTGCGCATCGGCTGGCTTACGCCCAATGCGTTGTGGCGTTGGCGCCAGGGAGCGGTGCGCTGTCTGGAAGAAGGGATTCAGGCGAGTCTCCGAAAGGTCTCCTTCACCATGGCGGTCTTCCGACGCTGGGCGTTTCGACAGGTTCCGGGGCTTGAAGTCAGAGTGCTTACTTGAAGCGTGGAAAGCACAATTCTGAATCGAAGAGATCGGCCCGCCAGGGAGATCAACCCGGGTGTTTTACCTTCTGCCGTTGCTCCTAAGGTTATTCATGGGATTTGGGGTCCTCCCGCCTCGGATCCAGAAGATCTGGGGGCCTTCTGGGTATGGGCCGAAGGGTCTGCGTGTCGCCAGAAGGTCGGCCGGACAGCTCCGTCCCCTCATCCTTTTATCGTTCCGCCTGCCGATCTAAGGAACACTCTACCAGGACCTCAGGATGTACAGGAGAGGGAGCAGGTCCTTTACCTGCCTACCCATGGCGGCCGTCCCCAAGCTTCTTCCCCCTTCCTCCAAGAAAC
>CAYJTC010000097.1:0-5906 GCA_964372955.1 uncultured Planctomycetia bacterium
CCCCCTTTGGTCCTCGGTTCGAAGGAACGGGGTTGGGCCGACGAGGATTCGAACCTCGGACCAAGTCATTATGAGTGACCTGCTCTAACCGCTGAGCTATCGGCCCTTCGTCCCATTTTAGCGGAATTTGTCATTCGTTGTTATCCTTTTGTCCCCGTAGAAGTTACTGCCGATCCCTCTTTTTCACATGAGGGGGGTCAGGTCTTGCATTCGCACATTGATCCGTAGCTCACCCGTTTCCCCTTAATCAGCCCAGCGGTACTTCCCGCACCCATACGCACCCATATCTTTCCTTAGACATTCTTTTGGTGGACCTTGACATGGATCTACTCTTGTAGTATTCTACTTTAGTAGTAGAGGAGGTCAAACATGTACCGGAAAGCGCACATCAACATTACGTTGGATGACCAGGTCTTGAGCTGGATCGATACGCTCCGCGGTCAAGATCCCCGGTCGACGTTCATCAACAAGATCCTGGCGGTTTTTTGCACGAAGAGCCGGAACGTCTTTGATTGGGAGGAGGAGAGCCGACGGGCCGAGGAGGACATTCGGCACGGTCGGGTCCACAAATTTAGGACCCCACAAGCTGCCATCCAGTGGCTGAAGAAGGCTTGAGTGGCTAAGGAGCTTGCCTTCACGGATCGGTTCAAGCAGAACTACAAGAACCTTCCTCGGGCCATCCAGAAACGATTCGACAAGCAACTGAAGCTGTTTCTGGAGAATCCGAAGCACCCTTCCTTGAGAATCCATCGCTACAAATCAGAATCCGATGCCTGGGGGGCTTACGTGACGATGAAGTATCGGTTCACGTTTTCCATCACGGAGGAGGCGATTGTTTTCCGAAACATCGGGCCGCACGTCATCATCGACCGAGGGCAGGTGTAAGCGCCGTCAGACGCTAAAACCTTAGCCGTTCCTAGCACACCTTTTTCCTCCCCCAAGGGTCAGTCTTTGTCAAATCCGGTATTTCCCGCTGTGGAACGCAGACCCTCTCCATTGGTTCGTTAAATTCGTTTCTTTCGTGGGGCGGAGACATTCTCGCTCCCAGCGGAGAAATCTATTAGCGAGGCATTAGCAGAAGGGGGGTGGTCGCAGGGATCAGGGATTTCTAACGTGAGGTAAGGATTCGGGATGTCATCGGATGGGAACCGGAAAACCGTCGGGCTACGGGCCCGTACTGTCGGGCTATCGGCCCGCGGATTGCAGAGGCGAAGAAACCACGCCGCCGGAGACGATCAACTTCAAGGCTTCCTCGATCGGCATCGTCAGCGGAATGACCTCCTTGTCCGGAACGAAGAGGAGCGGCCCGCTGAAGGGGGAAGGCGGGGTGGGGACCAGCAGGGTCAAGATCGTCTCCTGAGTTCCGGTGATTGAGGAAGGGGTTTCATGGGTCACGAAGGCCAGGGTATAGATCCCGGGCCGGGGGTATTGGACCAGCACCACCCGCTGAAGGCTTTGTTTCCCCCCCTTCCCGCCAAATAGGAACTGGGAGAGCTGTTTAATGGCCGGATAGATCTGCCGGACAATCGGCAGCCGGCTGAATCCAGCCTCCAGGGTTGGAAAGATCACCCGCCCGAAGAAATGCGTCGAAAGAAAGCCCACCAGGAGCAGAATCAAGACCGTTAACACCAATCCGAGTCCCGGCGCGCGAAAGGCCAGATACCGCCCCAGCAGGCCGTCCAAAAATCGGAAGAGCATCACCAAAAGGTAGATCGTGACCGCGGCAGGGAACAGGGCCGCCAATCCGGCCACGAAATAGCGCCGGAGAGAGTGGCCGACCCGGACGACCAGGGACGGCCGGGATCGATCCGGCGCGGGAGACGATTCTGGAGACATGACGGTTTCATGCTACCTTAGGGGCTGTTCTTTCGTCAACCATTCAAGTAAAATACAACAGAAATGATCTGGTCGTGGCTGGTCAAAGGAGGACCGGTCATGGCGCCGATCGTGGTCGGATCGGTGCTGGGGCTGGCGATCGTCGTGGAGCGGATGGTGGTCCTGCTGGGGATCTCCGCCCGGGAAGGGCGGGCCTGCCTGGATCGGGCGCTTAACGGGATCCGTCAAGGCCGGCTCACGGAGGCCCTTTCCGCCGTTGAGGGAACGGACCATCCGGTGGCTCCGGTCCTGCGCCGGGGTTTGGAGCAGTGGGGCTTGCCGTTGGGGACGGTGGAACGGCTGATGGAACAGACCGCCCAGCAGCAGATCCGGCATCTGGAGCGCTGGCTGGGGACGCTGGCCTCGATCATCGCCGTGGAACCGATGCTGGGGTTCTTGGGCACGATCACCGGATTGATCCGGGCTTTCATGGCCTGGGAGAGTGCCGGCAACCGGGTGACGGTGAGCCTGCTGGCCTCCGGCATCTACGAAGCGATGATCACTACCGCCGCCGGTCTGCTGGTGGCGATTCCCTTGCTGGTGGCGCACAACGGGTTCGTCAGCCAGATCCGGCGGATCGCCGGCCAGCTGACGGACGCCTCCAACGAATTCCTGGAAGAATACGCCCGCCGTCACTCCAAAGGAACTGCCGATGAAGCCGCTGTCCACGCGCGCCTACCTGTTGAATCCTGAGCCGATCGCGCTGACCGACACGGTCATGAACCTGTTCCTTTTCTTTTTTGTTTCCTTCAGTCTTGTTTACACCTTCAACCCGGACCGGATCTCCCGCCTGGAGGTGACCCTTCCGAAAGCCTCTGCCGGGCAGGAACTTTCCGAGTCTCCGGTCGTCGTCACCATCAGCCGGGATGGGCGCTGCTTCATCCGCAACCGGGTCATCCCGGTTTCCCGTTTGAAGGGGGAACTCGGAGAGATCATCCGGAGCCAGCCCGGCGCCGCGGTCTTGGTCCGGGCCGATGAGGCGGCCCCCTGCCGGTCTTTGGTGGCGGTCTTCGATGCCGGGCGCTCGGCGGGAGCAGCCCGGATGAGTTTCGCGGTTCTTCCTCCATCGGACCGATGATCGGACCCCTGCTTCTGGCCGCTGTGGCTGGACTGGCCGATTTTCTGGGAGCGGTGCTGGCCTTGACCCAGCTTCAGTTCTCCGGCCGCGCGCTCCTGTACCTGATGGGGATGAGCGGGGGATACCTGTTGACCTGGACGATCGCTCACCTGATTCCTCTCCTGGTTCAGCACCAGCCGGCCCTGGTGGGCCTTATTCTAGTGGGCTACTTCGGGCTCTATATCCTGGAAAACCTGTTCGCTTCCCACGCCCATCCCGAGACTTCCGCCCCGATGCCTATGCATGCTCACACCCTGGTGGATACCTGGGGCGGGCACACGGCCATCATCTCTCCCGGCGCCTGCTGGGCCGGAGTGATCGGGTTGTTCATCCACGCTTTCTTGGACGGGGTGGGGATCGTGGCTTCCTTCCTGATCCATCCTGCGGTCGGGACCCTGGTTTTTGCCGCGGTCTTTATCCATAAAGTGCCCGAGGGGTCCAGCCTGACGTCAATCCTGGGAGCGGCCCGACAGGGAAGCCGGGTGGTGATTTGGGCGGCGGCCGGGACGGCGCTGATGACGGTTGCCGGCGGGGTAGCCGCCTGGCGAATCGGAGTGGCCGAGCCCGCCTGGTCGTATCCCCTGTTGGCTTTATCCGCGGGAACCTTTCTTTTCATCGGAGCCAGCAACCTGATCCCGGCCACCCAGAAGGGAGAATCAAAAGGGACGGTGCTGGCGGTTCTGGCGGGCGCTTTGGCCTTTTACGGGGTGAACCTGCTTCTGCATGCCGCCGGGCTGCAGGATTAGGATTGACGGGAAATAAGACAGTCGTGACAGGGATGGAGCCGCACCGGGCCCAATGGAAGAATCAGTGGGGATTCCTCCTGGCTGCCGTGGGCTCCGCCATCGGACTGGGATCCATCTGGCGGTTCTCCTACGTCTGTTATGAGAACGGCGGCGGGGCCTACCTGATCCCCTATTTCGTGGCCCTCATCACTGCCGGGGTTCCCTTGATGATCCTGGAGTACGGGTTGGGCCACCGGATGCGGGGGTCGGCCCCGATGTCGTTCGCCAAGGTCAGCCCCAACTGGGAATGGCTGGGCTGGTGGATGGTGATCTTCGTGATGTTCGGGATCGAGCTTTACTACTCGGTCGTGATCTCCTGGTGCCTCTGCTATCTGGTGTTCTCCCTGACCTTGGCGTGGGGGGCCGATCCGAACGCGTTTTTTTTCCAGACGTTCCTGGGGACCACCGCCGGCCCACACGTGGTCGGAGATGTCCGCAGTCCCATCCTGTTGGCGCTCGTGGTGGTTTGGCTGGTCAACTGGGTCATCGTCTTCTTCGGCGTGGAGAAAGGAATCGAGCGGGCCAACAGAGTGTTCATGCCTCTCTTGTTTGTCCTGCTGCTCATCCTGACCGCCTGGGCGTTCACTCTGCCGGGGGCCCAAGAGGGAATTCTCAGGTACCTCAAGCCGGATTTCGCCAAGCTCGGAGACCCGAAGGTCTGGATCGATGCCTACTCCCAGATCTTCTTCACGTTGAGCTTGGGGTTTGGGATCATGGTGGCCTACGCTTCCTACCTTCCCCGCAAGGCGGACATCCACAAGGACGCCTGGGTGACCAGCCTGCTGGATACCGTGGTTTCCCTGGTGGCCGGCTTGGCCGTGTTTGGGGTCTTAGGTTACATGGCCGCCCGGACCGGCAAGCCCTTCGAGGAGGTGGTCCAGCACGGGATCGGGCTGGCCTTCGTGGCCTACCCCCAGGCGATCAGCTTGCTGCCTGGGTTCGCCCAGCTGTTCGGAGTGCTTTTCTTCTTGGCCCTGACGGTGGCCGGCATTGCTTCTTCCATCTCCATCCTGGAGGCTTTTACCGCGGCGGTGATCGACAAGTTCCATTATCCCCGCAGGACCGTGGTGACGATCCTCTCGATCATCGGATTCTTAGGCGGGATCATCTTCGCCACCGGCGGGGGCTTGGCCTGGCTGGACATCGTGGACCATTTCTTGAGCCACTACGGCCTGTTCCTGGCCTGCATCCTCCAGTGCATCCTGGTGGGATGGATCTACAAGGCCGCGGTTTTAAGAGAGCATGTGAACGCCATTTCTTCCTGGCGGGTGGGGCGGTCGTTCGATTTCTCGATCCGGTACCTCATTCCCGGCGTGTTGGCCTATCTGTTTTTTGCCGACCTGCTCAAGGACATCCGGGCCCCTTACGGGGGCTATCCGTCTCTGGCGGTTCTGCTGATCGGGAGAGACTGGCTGGTTGTAACCCTGATCGCCGCCCTGCTGGTGGCGATCCGCCCCTGGCGCAGGTCTCCCTCAGCTTAACCCAAGCCAGGCGAAGAACCTGGCGGACGCGCTGGGGGCTCTCCGGCGCCAGGCACGGCTTGTAGGCAACAGTAAAAGTGATTGAAGGGGGTTGCGGACTTTGATAGCATAGCGCTTTGTATGCGGCGAAGGTGAATGGGGAATTCACCTTTAAAACGTCATCCTCGCCCTCGATGTCATCCCCGACTCGATCGGGGATCCCCCCTTTCGGGGGGACGGCCGAGGGCGGGAATGACAGGGCGGTTTTGTAAGTTCGAGGTGCGCCCCTCGATGGATTGGGAGAATTGTATAAAATTCAAAAGATAAATACTTTCAGAAATCAGGAGGGGGGGGGCGCCTCGAAGCTGTAATTTATCCTCAGGACAGATACGACGGCCCGTCTGCCAAAAACGATGGTGGACGGGCCGTCGTATTTTTAGTGGGATGGACCGTTTTACACGAGGAGGAGCGTGATGTCGGTGGCTGAGCAGGTGCGTGCGTTGATCGCCGAGCAGCTACAGCGGGTAGGGAAGGTGATCCGATACGTCGAGAGGCAGATCCCTTCACAGGTCTAACACCCCATGAGCAATCCGCCCATCAAAGTGTTGTTGATTGAAGACGACGCCGAATGCGCGGACGCCATGCGGGAGATGCTGTCCCAGGAGAAGA
>CAYJTC010000098.1:0-5863 GCA_964372955.1 uncultured Planctomycetia bacterium
AGACAGGGGAAACAGGGAAGACAGGGGAAACAGGGGAATCAGGGGAAACAGGGAGAACAGGGGAAACAGGGGAAATGTTGAGCCGGAGGGAATGGAGAGGATTGGATCGGCCGTTTCTGCTGACGCTGCTGGCCCTTTTGGGGATCGGGTTTCTGGCTCTCTACAGCGCTTCCTTTCAAAAGGTCCAGATGACCGGGATCCATTACCTCAGCCGGCAGCTGGTCTGGGCGGTGGTGGGAGGGGGGCTGGCAGTTCTTCTGGTGGCCATCGATTATCATCGCTGGCTCGAGTGGGCTTATCTGATGTACGGGCTGAACCTGATCCTTCTGGCTCTGGTCCTGGAGATCGGGGTTGTGCGGGGAGGGGCCCAGCGATGGTTGACGATCGGCGGCTTGACCGTCCAGCCTTCCGAGTTCGCCAAGCTGACCACGATCCTGGTGTTAGCCCGCTACTTGGGCTCACGAAAGGCGGCCCTCTACAGGGGGTGGAGAGCGCTGCTGCCGCTGACCCTGTTTCTGGGGGTCCCGATGCTGCTGATTCTCAGAGAACCGAACCTGGGTACCGCCTCCGTTTTCCTGCCGATCGGGCTGGCGATGATTTGGGTATGGGGGATTCCGTTGAAGATTCTTGGGATCCTGCTGGGGCTCGGAGCCGCCGCGGTTCCTCTGGGATGGATGGGGCTGGCCGATTACCAGCGATCGCGCCTCATGGTTTTTCTGAACCCCAACATGGATCCGCTCGGAGCCGGCTACACCCTGGTCCAGTCCAAGATCGCCGTGGGATCCGGCGAACTGTGGGGGAAGGGATGGCTGACCGGGACCCAGAACCAGCTGAATTTTTTGCCGGAGCGCCACACCGATTTCATCTTTTCGGTCATCGGGGAGGAATGGGGATTCCTGGGGACGTCGCTTTGTCTGGCCCTCTTTGCCTTCCTTTTATACCGGGGGATCTTGATCGCCACCCAGACCCGGGATCCGTTCGGCCGCCTGCTGGTGGTGGGCTTGGTGACGATGCTGGCCTCTCACATTCTGGTCAACATCGGGATGACGATGGGCTTGATGCCGGTGGTGGGCCTGCCGCTGCCTTACTTTAGCTACGGGGGCTCCTGGCTGCTGACCTGCCTGACCGCCGGCGGGATGATCCTCTCCGTCGGCGTCCGCCGCCCCGTCTACTAGAGGTGATCCCGATACCCATGAAGAGATTCCCAGGAATTCGGGAGTCCAAACCGTTCGTGGTGAGCCTGTCGAACCACGGACGGCGAGGAGCCGCCCTCTTCGCCCTTCGACAAGCTCAGGGCGAACGGAGGGAAAATCTCCGGATTCCCGATGGGGTAAGGGGATCACCTCTAGCCTTCATCCCGCTCCGGGAATCCCCCGAGCCGGCCCTGAGGGAACGGTTAGCTTCGAGGCAAAGTGATGAGGACGGAGGTGCCTTGGCCGACCTTGCTTTCCATCCGGATCGTCCCCTTGTGCCGCTGGATCATCGTGTGGGACAGGGAAAGCCCTAACCCGGTCCCCCCTCCGACTGGCTTGGTCGTGAAGAAAGGGTCGAACACCCGTTCCAGTTCCTCTGGCGGAATTCCAACGCCGCTATCCCGGACCGCGACGGTCAAATTCTGTTCGGTGGCCGCCGCCTCCAAGGTCAGGGTGCCGCCCAGGGGCATCGCCTGAACTGCGTTGATGATCACGTTTACAAAAACCTGCTTGATCTGGCCCGGATCGACCTTGGGGAGTGGAAGATCCTTTTGGTATCGCTTTACAACTTGGACCGACTGGAGACTGGCTTGATGCTCCACGAGTTTCAGACTCTCATCCAGCAGGGTCCGGATGTCGGTTTCAACGAGGGCAGGCGGCTTGATTCGGGCGAAATCGAGCAGATTGTTGACGATCATCTTGGAGCGCTGGGTTTCTTTGTCCAGGGCTTCCAACAATTCTTTGAATTCTAAGACCGCCTCGGAGGGGATCTTTTTGCTCTGGTTGAGCATCCGAATAGCCATCTGGGTGTTGCCCATGATCACCATCAGGGGGTTGTTGAGCTCGTGCGCCACCCCGGCGGCCAGCTGGCCGATGGAGGCCAGTTTCTCCGCCTGAAGCAGCTGCGCCTGGGCCTCTTCCAACTGGCGGGTCCGCTCTTTGACCCGCTCCTCCAGCGTCCGGTTCAACTCCGAGAGCTGGCTGTAGGAGGCCTGGAGTTGCCCCAGCATCTCGTTGAAAGAATGAGCCAGATCGGCAATCTCGTCATTGCCCTGGATTTGGCTGCGATGGGTCAGGTCTCCGGCCCCGATCCGCTGGCTGTCGGCCACCAGGGCCTTGAGCGGCCGGGTCACCGAGCGGATCGCCCAAAAGGAAAGGAACGTTCCGATCGTCATCGTCAGCAACGCGATCCAGCCGATCGACCGGGTGGTTCGTTGGATCACCGACTCGTCCAGCCGGATTCCCAGCAGGGCGATGGGGCCGGCGGCAATCGGCGGGGTCCCGCCGGTGACCGGCCGGGCCAGCCAGAGGTAACGGCCCCCGGGAAAGATCAATTCCTGCGGCTGACCGGTCAGGACCCGGACGGTCTGGGGATTGATCGCCACATGGGCCTCTTCCGGCCAGCCGGCTGACCAGATTTGATGCTCCCCCCAAATGAAGCCGACCTGGCATCCCATCAACTCTGAAAGTCGGTTCAAATAGGCCTCTCCGATCAACAGGGTCAAGCTGACGGTTCCTAAAACGGCGTTGGGAGCTGGAGCGGATTTTCCTTTCGCCGCTTTCACTGGAGGAAGGGTATTCCGGACAGGCAAGGAAAGCATCAGCCACCACTGACCGCCAAAGAGGTCGAACCCTAAGGTTTCCTGCCCGTTTAAAGCGGCCGACACCAACGGCTGCGGAGCCAGGCTTTCTCCGAGGGGAGGATATTCTCCGGTGCAGGCGAGCACCTTTCCTTGGGGATCGGTGGCCCAGAGGAGGTTGGCGGCCCGGATCGCTTTGACCTCGATCAGGAGCGGTTCAAGCTGGCGGGGGTCCTTCTGAAGCGCGGTCTGGAGACTGGGCAGATCCGCCAACACGCGGCCCCGGTCCAGCAGTTGGGCGCCGGACCGCTCCAGGATGGAGCTTAAGACGTGGGAGCCGGCCCGGATCTCCCGCTGGGCCTGCCGGCGGAGCTGCTGTCCGAATTCGTGACGCACGGTCAGCAGGGCTCCGGCCGTCAGAAGACTCAGCAGTCCCAGCGTGATCCCCAGCAGTTTGCCGCCTAGGCCTACGCGCATTGGCGTTATTGTATCAGACGAACGCGGAGGTTCACTTGTGCTAAAATGAGCCCCGTGGCTGGCTTCAAGGCGTTGCTCGTAGCGGGGGTTTTGCTGTGCGCCTGCGGAGTGCAGGCGGAGGAACCGGTTCCCAGCGGCCCGGAAGCTCTGACGCTTCAGCAGCAGATGGATGAGATTGAGCGCCTCGACCGGGCGCTGGCCGATCTGACGGGCCGGCTCAAGAGGGCATCCTCTTCTTCCACCCGTCGGCAGATCCAGAATCAAATCCGGGAGCTCCAAGCCCAGCAGGAGCAACTGCTCTTGGCGCTGGAGGAGAAGATGGGTCCTCTGCCTGCCGCCGTCCGACCTGAGAAGCCGATCCCCCTGGAGCAGGGGCTTAAATCCCAAGAGCGGCGCCATGAGACCGTCCTGGACGCCAACGCGGAGCGCCGGCTTCAGTGAAAGGGTGGAGGGTGGAGGGTGAAGGGTGAAGGCAAGGGCATGGCTTCTGTTTGGGCTTCTTTTGTTTTTTTCACCCTTCACCCTTCACCCCTCACCGGTTCTTGCGGCTGAGCAGGAAACCGAAGAACGGGCGCGGCTTTTTATCGCCCTCCTGAAGCGGAGAGCCGAGCGGATCTTGGAGGCGCATCGGGAGCCCCCGCCGCCCCTGTTTGCCGTTTCCAGCGGAGTCGCGGAGGGTTATGAAAGCAACGTCAACCTGGATGGATCCCGGAAGGCGGATACCTTCACGGAGGAAAGCGCCTCTTTCGTTTTTCGGCCCTCATTCACCCCCTGGCTCAAGGGGGATTTTTCTTACAGTCTGCTCAATACTCACTTCCGGGAGTTCACCGACAGCAACCTCTGGTCGAACACGTTCAGCAGTGTCTTCCAAATTCAGCCGCACCGGAGGCTTCGATTGGATCTTGGATATGAGTATGGGATCCTGAATTTCCCCCGGGACACCGACAGCGGCTTCTTCGATCAGCGGGTGAAGGCCCACTTCCTGTTTTCCCACACCGGGTGGCTCACCCATAAGGCGGGGTGGACCTACCAGAGGCGGGAATACGACACCCGGCTGGCCCGGGATCCGGACTTAAACAAGCTGGCCGGCTTGAATCGGGAGGACCAGCGGCATGTTGCCTTATACGAGCTGCAGCTGAAGATCTTGAGATCCTTTGCCCGGATCGCCGGCGAGTATTACCGGAATTTCTCAAACGACCATTACCAGGATTTCTACGACTATGGGGACCTACGCGCGCGGGGGACGCTGACCCGTCTTTGGGGTTCCCGCTGGATCACGACCTTATCGGCTAGCCACGAGCGGAAAAACTACCAGAGCCGATCGGTCCCGACCATCAACATGGCCCAGCGGGACAACCTGCTGACACTGGCGGGCTCTTTGATCTGGCAATGGACTGCGCACACTTCCTTGAGCTACTCGATCACGTACCGTTATCAGGATTCGAACGACCCTCGGCTGGACTTCACCGACTGGATTCATCAGGCAGGGGTCTCGGTTAGCTTCTAGATCAGTCCCTTCTCTTCCGGGCTGCGGCGGCGGCGTCCGCTGCGGCTTTTTCCTCGGCCCGCTGTTTTTCCAGTTCAGCGCCTCGGGCGGCTCTTTCAGCGGCGGCGGCATCCGCTGCGGCTTTTTCCTCGGCCCGCTGTTTTTCCAGTTCAGCGCCTCGGGCGGCTCTTTCAGCGGCGGCGGCATCCGCTTGGGCCTTCGCTTCCGCGTCCTTCAGCGCTTTCTCGGCGGCCAAAGCAGCCCGATCCACTGCTTTCTCAGCTGCTTTTTCGGCTTTCTCCTGCACCTTCTCCGCCACCTTCTCAACTTTCTCCTGAGCTTTCTCCTCGGCCTTCTCGGCCAGCTTCTCCGCCTTCTCGGCCAGCCGGTTGGCATGCTCTTTGTGCTCTTCAAACCGGGCCGTTGTGGCGTCGAGCCGGGCCTCCATCTTGGCCTCAAACTTAGCGTCAAACCGGCCCGCGGTCACCGACTCTTGGGCCGCCTTATGCTCGAGCCGCTCCATCTGGCGCTCCATCACCCGCTCGTAGGAGTCCAAGGCCCGCTCTGAAACCTTGGGATCCAGCAGCTCCCTTTCCACGCGGCGCTCCAAGGCCTCTGGCTGGAAGTCGGCCAGCTTTGATATAGAGGAACGGATCTCATTCTCAGTGCCGGTTCCGGGCCCGGAGAAGACGTCCAGAGCCAGGGCCACCCCCGGCTCTTCCATGGCCCGGGCCACCTTGAACTGCTCCTGGACAAATGCGGCATCCACGGTATCCAGAGCGATCGTCCCGTCTCGGGTGGCCAGGTACTCCTGGAGCAGGCCAGGCAGGGACTCCCTCATCGCCTCGGCCATCTTTTTGTGGCCGGCCGCCTGCTCCTGTGAAATAGCCAGCTCCGCCTGATACCGAAGCTGAAGCGCCTCGGTGGCTCCATCGGAAGCCCACACCGGCTGGATCAGGCTGATATTAAAGGAAAGGGTCAGGAAGGCCGTCCAAAGGCAGAAAAAGATGTTCTTCTTCGCTTTTCGCTTCAGATCGAAGAACAGCTTCATCTTTTCCTCCTCTCCGGCAACTGGCTGCCCCCCATGTTTCGATTTGGTTCGCGAAGCGAAACAAATCGTTGGGGGC
>CAYJTC010000099.1:0-5800 GCA_964372955.1 uncultured Planctomycetia bacterium
TCGAGGGTTTACCCTTGACTCCGATCGAGGGTTTACCCTTGACTCCGATCGAGGGCGGGAATGACAGGGCTGGTTTTACGTTCGTTGAGATTCTGCTGACCCTGGTGATCCTGTCCGTCTCCGCGGTCCCCCTGATGCGAATGTTCGCCACCGCGGTGGAGGAGTGCGGCACGGTCGATGAGTTCCGGACCGCGCTGGACCTGGCCCGGGAAGAGGTGGAGAAGATCAAGAACCTGGCCTTGACGGAGGAGCAGATCAAACAGCTGGGCAATGTGGTCAGCCCTCCCATCGTGCTGAACCGGACGTTCTGGTTCACCGTGCGGGTCGTGGATTCGGAGGCGGCCCCTCTGAAGGTCACGGTTTACGTTTTTCGAGACGCCCTCTCCGGCCGGGCGATCTTGAGCATGGTGACGGTGATGTCGAAGTGACCCAGAGAGGGTTCACCCTCGTGGAGCTGCTGATCTCCATGACCGTCATGGCGATCGTCGCCGGGATCGACGTCCTGCTCCTGCAGACCGGGATGGAGGCCTGGACGTATGGGAACGCCAAGGTCAGTCTCCAGCGGGTTTCGGACAACCTGATGGAGAACCTCCTCGAAGGGGGATACGACGGGGAAGGGATCCGGGACGCGGTGGAGCTGACGGAGGCGGACCTGCATTCCATCGGTTTCGTGCCCCTGTGGACCGACCGGTCCCACAAGCCGGACCCGGTCAAGAACAAGGAACAGAAGTTCGTGCTCGAGCGGCAGTTCAAGCCGGGCGCCCCCACTCCGATCGGGCAGGTCAAAAAGCCGAACTCCAGCGACTTCCTCTCCATGCCGATCAAATTCGTTTACGGCAGCAGCCGGGATCCGAAGGGGCCTGACGACGTGGTTCAGTTCTCGGATCCGATTCCTTCCGGGTCGGAGATCAAGGTTCTCTATACCCCCGATGGGGAGAACGACCATGAGGTGGTCAAGGTGTTCCGCTGGGACCCCGATACCCGGCATGTCTTCGAGTCTTACGGGGGAAAGACCCGGGACCTCATTAAAGAACATGAGAAGGTCCGGGCGGAGCGGTGCATCTTCCTCTACTACGATAATCTGAACCGGCTGATCCCGATGGAGGGGGGAGACTCGCTGTCTTCCCTGGCGATCAAGCGGGCGACGGCGGTGAAGCTGTACATTCTGTTGAGCCGCGCCAACGAAATCAAGGAGCTGACCTCCTTCACCAACGTCCGCAACGTCTCCACGATTGGGGCCACGATCTCGGAAGGGGCGGAGCTGCCGATGCCTTCCGCGGTCAAGATCAAGGCCTTCTCGCTGGGGGATTTCTACGGCCTGCGCCGGGACGGGATCGTGGAGCTGGTGGTCGCCGCGCAGGGGACCCCCCGTTGGAAGGTCCGCCTGAAGTTCAAGAATGCCCCCAAGGAGGAGGACCTGATCCTGGAGCGGTTCCAGATGGAGGCGCCACCGGGCAAGATCGTTACCTCGGGAATCCTGGAGCAAACGGTCGCCGCCAACGAGTTCGTCAACATCCAGACCCTGGATCGGACCGGGCTGTACGATTACGACGACGATGAAGAGGTGCGGGACCTGGTGGTCATCACGGGCAAGAATTTAACGGTGACCGTGACTCGGCTGGATTTTGAGGGGGCGTCGTTATTTATTCGACCGTAAGAGCAGTCGTAGAGTCGTAAGTCGTAAAAGGGAGGGCCATACGGGATGCGGACGGCACGATGGGTGTTGGGGTTAGGGTTGATCCTGTCCTTGCTGTGGGCCCCTCCGGCGCGGGCGGCGGTGGAGGGGGGGCCGATCCGGAAGCTGGGCCGCGGGGCCGCGAATCTGGCCTCTGGTTGGCTGGAGCTGCCGTTCCAGATCTTCCAGACGACTGAGAAGTCCGGGTCGCTGGCCGGCGTAACCATAGGTCTGGGCCGCGGCGTGGTCTTAGGGGTGGGCCGGATGCTGGTGGGGGCCATTGAGCTGGTCACCTTCCCGATCCCCAATCCGATGACCGGCTATGACCCCGTCATTGAACCGGAGTTTGTCACATTTAGTAATGCCGACCGCTGGTGATGAAAAGCGGCTGGTAGGGCAGGCCCAGAAGGGGGACCGGGAGGCCTTTCTTCGGCTGATCCAGCCCTATCACGAACGGGTCTACGCCACCGCCGTCCGGCTCCTGGGCAACACGGAGGACGCTCTGGAGGTCACCCAGGAGGCGATCCTTCGCACCTTCTGGAAGATCCAGTTGTTCCGCGGCCGATCCCACTTCTACACCTGGCTTTACCGGACGGCCCTGAACCTCTGCTACCGCCGCCTCACCGACACCCACGCCAAGATCGAAGCCAGAGCGGTCCCGATCGATCATCCTCCCGAGCGGGAAGAGGGGGGTCTTCAAGAGGTGGCGGTCCCGGCTCAGGGCCTTTCTCCGAAGGAGGATACCGTCCGCCGCGAGGAGATCCAGATGGTCCGGCAGGCCCTGGCTGGCTTAAGCAAGAACGACTTCCAAATCCTGATCCTCCGGGAGTTCGAAGAGCTTTCCTACGAGCAGATTGCCGAGCGTCTCAAGCTCTCCAAGGGGACGGTGATGTCCCGCCTTCACCGGGCCCGCGGGGCTTTGGCCGAGCGTCTCAAGCAGCTTGGAATCGAATAAGATGGGCCTTAAATCGCCTCGAGGGAAATTCGAACGGATGGATCTGCTGCTGTCGGCCCGTCTTTGGCGGACCCCCGACCACAGCGATTCGACCGTGGCCGCCGTCTGCCGGAACTTGAGCGCCCGCGGCTGCCGGCTCAGCGTGGAGGACGCCCGCCTGCTCGCCGGGGTGGACCTGGAATCTCAGATCTGGTTTTCCATCCCGTTGGATCCCAAGACGGAAGAGGTCGGCGGGGCGGCCAAGGTGGCCTGGATTCGGAAGGAGCGGGGAGAGGAAGGAAAGGTCCGCCTCATCCTGGGAGTGGAGTTTGTCGGGATCCCTCTGCCGGTCCGGGAACGGATCAAGGCCTACATCGTGGAGCAGCTTGGGACCTGACCCCATTTCCAATGAGACAATGTCGCATTTTAGGGAATAAACGGATGGGAGCTTGATCTAATAAAGTGAGATGGAAAACCTGACGCGGGACTTAAACGACCTGACTCCTCAACAGCAGACGGCTTTGGCGGAGCTGAAACAATGCCCGGTTCCGGAGCCGCCGGCGCTGGAGGCCAATTTCTTAAGGGAGCCGCCGGTTGGCTACCAGCTCCTTTCCGGAAAAGGCCTGCTGGCCGCGGGCCTGCTCCTCTTAGCGGCGGCCTGGCAAGGGACTTTGCTTCTCCGCAGCGGGGCATCGATTGCGCTGATGGAGGGAAAGAGCGAAACGATCCGCCTGCCGCGGGAAAATGGAACCTTGCTCTTGTATGGGCCGGCCCGCCTGGAGATGAGGCGCCTGAGCCGGCACCTGATCACCGGACGGATCGAGGGGGAGCTTCTGCTGGAGGAAGGAGACCTCCTGCTGTCCGCCGCTTCCCATGCTCCCAAACAGATCTGGATCAAGACTCCTCTGCTTCAGATTCGCGTGACCGGGACCCAGCTTCTGGTCGGGCATCGGGCCAGCCAGGGAAGCCGCCTCTTTCTCTGGGAGGGGACCGTCCGGGTCAAGCCGGCCGGAAAGCCCTGGCGATCTCTGCCGGCTGGAATGGCTTTCACCGTGACTCCACAAGGGGCCGTGGCCCAGGAATCCTTGACCGGCTTTACCGCCAGACCCTCCCCGCAGGGGCCGGGTGGCTCCTCCGAAGCGATCCCGCAGCAGCCTCAACTCAAAGAATTCATCCGTCTGCTCTGGCATGAGCAGGACTAACTGTGCTATCTGCTGGGTGTGAAAGAATGAAGTCGCGGAAGGTCAGCGATTCTTCTTGGCGTGGGGATGGTGGTGAGTGGACCAATATGCCCAGACCGCTACAATGGCCAGGGCAATGGCCAGTGCTGCAAACATCTCCATTCCTAGTCCTCCGGTTTTCTGGTTGGATAAGGGGCCAGCGATCCTACGAACAACGCGATCAGACTAATGGCGCAGCCGATCCGCAAGGTCACTGGGAACTCCCTGAAGAAATAGCTGGCCAGTCCAACGGCGAACATCGCCTTAGCGAAATCCATCAGCGAGCGCGCCAAAAAATCACGATGCCTCGGAGTCCACTGACTCATAGCCCTAGCATATCATGCCGCAGGCGTTCCTCAACAACAAAATATGCAGTATTAACAAACATTTTTGTTTTAGCAGCTTGGCTTCTTTTCTCAGTAGTTGCCTGTGCCCACGAGGAGATCGACCTGGAAGCGGGACCTCAACTTCCAGTGATCTGTACGGAGGAGATACACGGGTTGATTTCAGCGAAGGCGCCAGTGGTTGTGGTGGATGCCCGGGGGCCGGAGGTATATGCCCTGGGGCATTTGCCGGGCGCGGTCAATGTGCCCTTCGACCAGGTGGAGACCCGGGGCCTGGCTTTGCCCAAGGATGCCGTGATCGTGGTTTACTGCGGCGGGCCCCAGTGCCCGCACAGCCTGATCGTTGGGCGCTGGCTCATTGCCCACGGCTGGCCTTCTGTTCTACAATACTCGCAGGGTTTCCCAGGCTGGCAGAGTGCCGGCTACCCAGTTGAGGGGTCAGGTCTCAACCTTTAACAAATTCTAAGGAGGTGAAACAATGAAGGTCGGAATTTTAATGGGAATGTCGGTAGCGGCGGTGATTGGGGTAGCGGTAGGCATGCAGCTGGGCCAGCGCAACGCGCCCGCTCGCTTATCCCCATCCGGTCGTCCTGAGCTTGTCGAAGGACGAATGCAGGTATCTGTTCCGATGGCTCCTCCCGCGGCGGAGGATCTCAAACTCTGGACTCGCCATCAGGCGCTGCTGGCGGAATTCAAGTTCCCGGATCCGAAGGAGCTGGAGAAGCTCAGCGAAGAGAAGCGGCAGGCCAAGATGCAAGAGGCCCAAGAGGCGCTCCGGGAACATGAGGAGAAGATCTTGCTGAAGCTGCACGAAGAGTTTCCGGGGATGAAGGCCACGGACATTCCCTTGACCCTCCGGAAGGTGCAGGAGTTTATCGCGGTCATCACCCCCCGCTACTACAAACTGCAGGAGCAGGAGGTCGCTCGCCTGCAGGCCGCCGGGGCTTTCTCCGAGGCGAGCCTGCCGCTCATTCGGCTGCAGGCGCTTCAGGAGCTGGCCCAGGAATTCCCCGCCGTGGGCGAATCCGAAATCAAGCAGCTCCTCGGCCTCCGAGAATAAACTGTGGATAAGCTCCTAGTGAGCGTGCTTTTCGCGGTGCTTTGGGCGGGCATTCCGATGGTCGATATACATCACCACGAATACGAATACTAAAAACCCCGCAATAGCCAGCAAAGCTTCCATCACTAGTCCCCCTGCTGTTTGGGATGGATCCAAACGCTACCGCCAGAACGGCCTTACCGACGTCCGCTGCGTTAATTTTTACTCTATCAATTTGTCACCACACCTGGAATATTTCGGCTTGGGGAGGGTCTAATAAGGTAGGGAAGAAAAAGAGGTGAGGGCTAAGATGAAAAAGAGATGGGTGGCAGGGATGCTTCTGTTGCTCTTAGCCGGTTCGGCGTACGCCGAGGAAGGCTTTGGAAAGCGCCTGAAGCAGGCCGGCCTGGAAGGGGAAACGGTGGGGGTCAGCCCCTCCAGCGGCAATGAAAAACAGTTCCTTCGGGGCAAGCTGATCTCCGCGGAGCCGGATCTGCTGGTGATTCAGATGCCCGGCTGGCGGGTTTATGTGAACCCAGAGCACGTCCATTCGGTGGTCGTTCAGGAGCAGCCGAAAGAGAAACCCGC
>CAYJTC010000100.1:0-5785 GCA_964372955.1 uncultured Planctomycetia bacterium
GGGAAACAGGGGAGACAGGGGAATCAGGGGAAACAGGGTAAACAGGGAAAAGAGAAATTCTTGGGTTGACCGGCTCGCTTTTGATGGGAACGGGCTGATTCCGGCGGTCATTCAGGACGCCCGGTCGAAACAGGTTTTGATGGTGGCCTACATGAACCGGGAGGCGATCCGGAAGACCCTGAAGACCGGCAAGGCCCATTTCTATTCCCGGTCCCGGGAAAAGATTTGGCTCAAAGGGGAGACCTCCGGCCACATCCAGAGAGTGAAGGGGATCGCCCTGGACTGCGACCAGGACACCCTGCTGGTGCAGGTGACGCAGACCGGCGGGGCCTGCCACACCGGTTACCTCTCCTGCTTCTTCCGGGTCTCCCGGGACGGGAAGGTCTGGAAAACCCGCGGCAAGAAAATATTTGATCCCTCCAAGGTCTATGGGAAATCCACGGGCTGAGGCTCAGCCCTCCTTCAAGGAATTCCTGCGGCTGGCCCGCCGGGGGAACCTGATTCCGGTCTACCGGGAGATCCTGGCCGATTTCGAGACACCCCTGTCCGCCTACCTGAAGCTGGAGGGCCGGGGACCGGCCTACCTTTTGGAATCGGTGGAACAGGGGGAGCGGCTCGGCCGCTATTCCTTCCTGGGAGCCGGACCGGGTCTCGTGGTGGAATCGAAAGGGACCCGGATCCGGTTAAGACAGGCCTCCGGCCGGAGCCGGGTTTTCAGAACCGGCGCCGATCCTTTGACCGAGTTGGAGAAACTCCTCAAGCCGTACCGGAGCGTTCGGGTGCCGGGTCTGCCCCGTTTCTCCGGCGGATTCGTCGGCTTCGCCGGCTACGAGCTGGTCCGATTTCTGGAGCCAGTGGGGCGCGCGAAGAAGGATCCGTTCGGTCTGCCCGATTCGGTCTGGCTTTTAAGCGACACGCTGGTGGTCTTCGACCATCTGGAACACCGGATGAAGGTGGTGGCCAACGCCTTGATCCCGCCGGGCGGCAGCAACTCGTTGGAGAAACGGGCCCGGCAGGCCTACCTGAAGGCGGTCGGCCGGGTGGAGGAGATGATCCGCCATCTTCAACGGCCGGCCCCCTCGTCCCGGCCGGCGAAGGCCCGCCGCAAGAGGGGAGCTCTTTCCGTTCAATCGAATATGACGCGCCAGCAATTCTTGGCGGCGGTCCACCAGGCCAAGCGGGCGATCGGCCAGGGGGAGGCGATCCAGATCGTCCTGTCCCAGCGGTTCCAGGTTCCGGTGACCTGCCCGCCGTTCCAGATCTACCGGGCCCTGAGGTCATTGAATCCCTCCCCGTACATGTTCTACCTGAACTTAGGGAATTTTTCGCTGGTTGGCTCCTCGCCGGAGATCCTGGTCCGGTGCGAGGACCGGCGAGTGGAGACCCGGCCGATCGCCGGCACCCGGCGCCGGGGCAAATCCCCGGCGGCGGACCAGCAGATCGAGGAGGCCCTGAAGCGGGATCCGAAGGAACGGGCCGAGCACCTGATGCTGGCCGACTTGGGCCGAAACGATTTGGGGAGAGTCTGCGAGTACGGATCGATCAAGGTGAGCGACTGGATGAGTGTCGAGCGCTATTCCCACGTGATGCACTTGGTCAGCGACGTGGTGGGCCGCCTGCGGCGGGGAAAGACGGCCTTTGATGTCTTCCGGGCCGCCTTCCCGGCCGGCACGGTGACCGGCGCCCCCAAGGTGCGGGCGATGCAGATCATCAACGATCTGGAGCCGGACGCCCGCGGCCCCTACGCCGGAGCGGTCGGCTACTTCGGGTTCACCGGAAACCTGGATACCTGCATCACGATCCGGACGATCCTGGTCAAGGGCCGCCGGGCTTACGTCCAAGCCGGGGCCGGCATCGTTGCCGACTCCCTGCCTCGGCGGGAGTATCAGGAAACCCGCAACAAGGCGGCCGGGATGCTCGAGGCGATCCGCCTGGCTCAGCAAGGATTGATGTAATGCGTTTGGTTAAATGGAAAGGCCCATGAAAAACTCGGGACACCCGAAGATCAATAACGTCTTGTTGTTTGTAAAGTTTTAGTGTATTCTTATTGCAGTACGAATGAGATACATTGGAGGGACTATGGTTCAATTCGTAAACATTCGGGAATTCAAGACGCACACGGAGGAAATCCTGCGTCGCCTATCGCGGTCTGACGTAATCCTGACCGTGCGGGGTAAGCCGAAGGCGGCCCTTCGAAGGATCAGCGAAAACGATCTTAGCGTGGAGTCGTTCACCGAGCGGGAATGGGAGAAGCTCGGACAGTTTGCTAGAGAACCCGGTGCGGTCTACAAGACTGCAGCGGAAGCGAAGCGACATCTCCGGCGTCTTAGTCGTTGATCTACCGTTTTGCCCCATCTCTCGACCGCTCTTTCAGGCGCTTTCCTTCCGACCGGCAGAAGCGAGTTCGGGAATGTATCGATCGCCTGATCGATTTGCTCAATGTAGGGTCTCTTCCTGGAGGGGTTGGATTGAAAAAGTTGAGAGCCAACTTTTGGGAGCTTCGAGCGGGATTGGGAGATCGCGTCATGCTGACCTTGGAGAAGGATGTTGTAACGTTCGTCCTGGCTGGGAATCATGATGAAGTGCGGCGGTATCTGAAGCAAAGGTAAGATTCATGACCAAACAAAAAATCCTGATGGTGGACAACTACGACTCCTTCACCTACAACCTCGTGCAGTATTTAGGGGAGCTGGGGCAGGAGCTGTTGGTTTACCGCAATGACAAGCTGACCCTGGATCAGGTGAAGCGGCTTAAAGCCGACCGGATCGTCATCTCCCCCGGCCCCGGCAGCCCCAAGGATGCCGGCATTTCCAACGAGGTGATCCGGGAGCTGGGCCCCAAGATCCCGATCCTGGGGGTCTGCCTGGGCCACCAATGCATTGGAGCGGTGTTCGGCGGGGTCGTGGAGCGCAACTATCGCTTGATGCACGGCAAGACCAGTCTCATCCACCACGACGGGAGCGGGATCTTCAAAGGGCTTCCCAATCCGTTCGAGGCGACCCGGTATCACTCTCTGGTTGTCAAGCGGGAGGAGTTCCCGAAAGAGGAGTTGAAGATCACCGCCGAAACCGAGGAGCATGAGATCATGGGTTTAAGACACCGGAAATACCCGATCCACGGAGTCCAGTTCCATCCGGAATCGATCCTCACCAAGGAAGGCAAACAGCTCCTGAAGAATTTCCTGAAGGTTTAATGGCCCCGCTGGAATCTTTCCTGGCTAAGGTTCAGGCCGGAACCCACCTCACCGAATCAGAATCGGAATCGGCGATCACCCGGATCATGGAAGGGAACTGTCCTGCGGAGGAGATCAAGACCTTCCTGCTGGCCCTGCGCCGCAAGGGGGAATCCTTGTCGGAGGTGGTGGGAGCCGCCCGAGCGATGCGGGCGCACGCCGCCCCGATCCGGGCTGACGGCCGGGAGCTGGTGGACACCTGCGGGACCGGCGGGGACCGATTGAAAACCGTAAACATCTCTACCTTGGCCGCGCTGGTGGTGGCCGGGGCCGGTGTGCCGGTGGCCAAGCACGGGAACCGGTCGATCACCTCCGCCTGCGGATCGGCCGATCTTCTGGAGGCGCTGGGGGTGGCCATCGACGTGGAGCCGCCGGTCGTGGAGCGCTGCATCGCGCAGGCCGGCTTTGGGTTCCTGTTCGCCCCCCGGTTCCACCCGGCGATGAAAGCGGTGGCGCCGATCCGGAAGGAACTGGGCGTCCCGACGATCTTCAACCTGCTGGGTCCCTTGACCAACCCGGCCGGCGTCCGGCATCAGGTGGTGGGAGTAGCCGATTCCGGCAAGATGGAGCTGTACGCGCAGGCCCTCAAGGCGCTGGGGGCGGAACGGTTCCTGGTGGTTCACGGAGCCGACGGCCAGGATGAGCTGTCCACCACCGGGCCCACCGAGGTGATCGAGTTCAACGGCAAGATCGATCCGGACCGGGTGGCCCACTACAGCCTCCTGCCTGAGACCTTCGGGATCCAGCCGGCCCGGCTGGATCAGCTTCAGGGGGGATCCCCGCAGGAGAATGCTCGAATCGCGGAGGAGGTGCTGGCGGGCCGCCCGGGCCCGATCCGGGACGCCGTCCTTTTCAACGCCGCGGCCGCCCTGTACGTGGCCGGTGCCGCCGGCGACATTGAAATAGGTCTTTCCCTGGCGGCCCAGGCCCTCGACCGGGGCCGGGCCGGGGAGGTGTTGGAACGGATCCGGCGGATCACGGGGGGACAGGGATGATCCCACCACCTGTCTTTTCCGCCGGAAGCAGATCAAATCGAAGATTTGAGGGTCCTTCGGGCCCAAGGCAGGTGGTGGGATGACGAAGCTGGAGGAGATCCTCGCCTACAAGAGAGAGGAAGTGGCCGAAGCCAAGCGAGCGCGGCCGGTGGTTCGGCTGGAGCGGGCGCTGAAGGATCGGCCGCCGGTGCGGGACTTCCGGGGCGCGATCACTCGGACCGGGAAGCTCTCATTGATCGCGGAGGTGAAGCGGGCCTCCCCCTCGGCCGGTCCGATCCGGCCCGGCGCCGACGCCGTCACCGTCGCCCAAACTTATGAGAAGGCTGGGGCTCAGGCCCTTTCCGTGCTGACCGATTCGAAGTTTTTCTCCGGGAGCCTGGAGGATCTCCAATCGGTCCGGGGAAAGGTGAGTCTCCCCATCCTCCGGAAGGATTTTATTCTGGACGAATACCAGGTGGTGGAAACGGCCGCCGCCGGGACCGATGCCCTCCTGCTCATCGTAGCGGCCCTTGAGATGCCGGTCCTGAAGCGGCTGTTGGGGTTGGCCCGGGACCTCCGATGTGAGGCGTTGGTGGAGGTTCACACCGAGCGGGAGCTGGACCAGGCGCTGGAGGCGGGGGCCCGGGTCATCGGGATCAATAACCGGGATCTGGGGACCTTCCAGGTGGATTTGAAGACGACTCAGCGGCTGGCCCGGCGCGTCCCGCGGGGGGAGAAGGTGATCGTCAGCGAAAGCGGGATCCGATCCCGCCAGGATCTGGAGTTCGTCCGGGCGCAGGGAGTCCAGGCGGTCCTGATCGGGGAAGAGCTGATGTCCGCGCCGGATGTCGGAAAACGAATCAAGGAATTAATGGGGTGTGGGTAAAGATCTGCGGGTTGACGAACCTGGAAGACGCCCAGACCGCGGCGCAGGCCGGGGCCGATGCGCTGGGGTTCATCCTGGTTCCCACTAGCCCCCGGTCGCTTTCCCGCCGGGAAATCTCAGAGATCCTGACGGCTCTTCCCTCGACCGTCCTGACCGTTGGGGTGGTGGCCAATGAAAGTCCCGAGTTCCTGGCCGGCCTGCTACGGGTCTGCCCGCTGAAGGCTCTGCAGTTTCATGGGCAGGAGCCGCCGGAAGAGGTCTTGCGTTTCAAAGGAGAAGCCAAGCTGATCAAGGCGATCCGGGTGCGGGATGCGCGCAGCCTAGAACAGATCCCGGCCTACCGGGGAGTGGATGCGGTTCTGCTGGACGCTTATCACCCTCAGAAGCAGGGGGGGACCGGCCAGGCCTTTGACTGGAGCCTGGCGGCGCAGACCCAGCAGTACGGCGTTCCGATCCTCCTAGCCGGCGGTCTTCATCCGGGCAACGTACAGGAGGCGGTCCGCCAAGTCCGGCCCTTCGGCGTGGATGTGGTCAGCGGGGTGGAAGCGGCTCCGGGAAAGAAGGATCCGGGCCGGGTCCGGGAATTTATCCTGAAGGCTAAATCTTCTTGATGGAGCCAGCCCGGCTTTATATAATAGACACGAGTCATGCAAAACCGTTCGTGCTGATCCTGAGCAAAGTCGAAGGGTCGAA
>CAYJTC010000101.1:0-5750 GCA_964372955.1 uncultured Planctomycetia bacterium
CAATTCGCTGGCCGGGAACGTCCCCAGCGCAGACCGAATCTCGCTGAGGACCGCCCCCCGGTCCGCGACAGCGGTTGCCATCTCCTCCAGCCCGGCGGCGGACGGGGAGGATCCTGGGGCAGACCCTGTGTCAACGAGACGTCCCCTGAGCCAATTTAGTTCCTCAGAAACTTGGGCGATGAACTGCTCTATCCTCTGTTGGGCTTTCAGGGCAACCTGGCGGTCGTCTTTGGCCGATGCCCTTCGGGTGATGACAAAGTCAATGGCCAGCTGTTGCTGCTGCCATAACTCTCCCAACAGAACCTTAAGATACGCCACCTGCTGCTCCACCTCAGCGGGCTTTGCTTCCCCTTCCAGGACTCTCCGATGGAATGTTCCCATTTGGCGATCGTAAGACCCATCCTCGATCCCGCGAAGCATCTGCGTCAAGAATTCCGGATCCGTTAAAACCTTTTCTTGCGCGATCTGGGCGAAACGGCTCTGGGCCGCCACGGGCGGCCACAGAGACACGACGGGGTAAAGCGGCACCGCCACTTCAGGGTCGGGGAATGCTTCTTCCAGAATCTGTTTCCGGCCTGTCATCCCCAGCACGTGCCTGACCAGGCCGTTGGTGAAACGCCATCGATCCTCTACAGGAACAACGCCGGTCAGCGCCATCACCAGCGCCAGATTCCCGGGAACCACGTTGGATTCCTGAGGGGTCAACCCGATGACCTCCACTTCATCCCCGCTGGCCTTTACTCCCATGGGATGCAGATAGGGGTGGCTGGCCCCATATCCCTCCATCGCCGCCTCCAGGACGCGGCCTGGCTCAAAGTCCTTCTCTCCCCAGTTGATGAGGGCGATGGAACCCACCGCGGCCAAGGCCTGTTTCAACACCTTCGGATCCAGAGGTGTCCCGTCGACTTTCTGCAGCCGAAGGGCAGCCACCGATTCATGGGCTTTGGTCTGCGAACCAAAGGTGGCTGTGGTGCTCCATTGAGGCTGCCCGGTCCTTCCCGAGGATTGAAAGGCCACCGTGTTCTCTGGGGGGATCGCCTGAAATATCTCCAGGATCTCCCGGGCGTGGTGCGAGCTGGGACGGATGGCCGGCCCGCCGGCGGCAAGGTCGGATTTTCCCGCGTAAGGATCTCCCTGCCGGCGGATATAGAGGATGCGGCCACTCACCGGGGCCAGGTCTGGAATAAGACGGAGGGCCCCCACCAGATGAGACGCAAAGGTCACGTTGCAGGAGGGGTGCTTGAAGACCCGTTTCTCGAGGTAAGAACCGAAGCTCGTTCCGGTGATCTCGTGGGCAGTCGGCTCAATGACCGCGTCAGCCCACTTGGTGTCATCGCCGCCTTGAAGGATCACCTTGGTCTTTTCCGGGGCCGGCCGGTAGAGGTGCTCCAGATAGGGGCGGGAGGACTTGTCCACGCCGTTGACGATCACGTCGGCCCCTCCCCTCCTCAGCAAGGCCTCCAATTTCTCCTCCATCCAAGAAACCCCTGCCCGCCGGAAAGCCCTCTGACGCTTCTCCAGATCGTCCACCCGCTTCTGGGAATCACCGATGGAGTAGTCGGCCAGGAAATAGATGGGAAACCCATGGTTCATGGCCGTTTGGGCCTTGTCCACGTTCCGATTCGCCACGACCACATCAAAACCGAAACGCCGCAGTTCATTGGCGACTTTGCCTCCGATGGTCCCGTAGCCCACCACCAGCACGGTTTTCTTCGGCAGGATCAGGAAGGCCGGACCCCGGCCAAAGGTCGCCTCGGGGGAATGAATCTCCACCAGCAGAGAGGATTGAGAGGAGTGGGCGTTCCTGAACTCCAGTTGAAAAATCCTTTCCGATGAGGCCAGGGTGGTCTTCCCCAGGATCCGCCGCTGACCTTCCAAGTCGCCCAATCGAAATGGCCGAAGCTTCCGGCCTGGAACCTTGGGGTCGACCGCATAGAACCGTTCGTCATCCCGAAGCGCCAAACTGAGATGATCTCCCCGTTCTTCATAAAGAAGAAGCAGATGTCCCGTTTTCACGGTAACGAAATGGGAAAACTCCAGGAGGGCCGCCTGATAGGCCTCCAGACGGGCCGGACCTTCCAGAGTTCCTGAATAGGGCTTTGCTTTAATGGTGAAGTTGTTTGGATCTTCGCGCAACAAAGCCAGGGGAGCGCTGCCTTTCAAAAGAATGCTGTAATATTCCATCGGGTGGGAAGGGGATCCAAACAGGGAATCCAATTCCTGGCGGTGGGTCGGAGCGATCCGGTAGCGAACATATCCCTGGGCCAGATCCTCCTGCTGGAGGATCTGGTACTTGTCAAAGTGACGCAGAATCTCCGCGCCCCAGCCCTGAACAACCTCCGCCAGAAGCTCGGACAGGAATCGTATTCGGTCCACATCCTGTTCGCTTCTGCCCCGTTCCGTCCGAAGCTGGTGACGCTCCGCGCCGGTGAGACGGAACCGCTGTCTGAATAGGGCCGTGAGCGCGTTCGTCGCCTCCAGATCCCCCCGCAGAGACAAGCCATGCAGCACCTCCCCCAAAGAGCGGCAGGCGTCAGGGATTACGACCAGCTGGGATTTGGGCTCAGGCAGGGTTTGATCCGCATTGTAGTAACCAAGAGCCAAGAAGGCCTCCCGTTCGGTAAGGCCTATCGCCTCGGTCAGCAGGCCGAACAGAACGACCTGGGTCACCGGCCGGAAATCCTGTTTGGGAAAGTTCTCCTCCACGAAGGGGGCCGGCAGTAGGAGGGTCAGCTGCCTGGAGGCTGGGTCGTACCGAGTGACGACCGCCGTAAACCTCCCGGAGGGGGTCCGAAAAAGAGGATCCTCGGTCTCCACAAGACGGATCTCCAACCGGCGGACATTCCCTTTCCCTTCGACGAGGGCAATCTCATCGCGGTCCTTGACCAGCACCTCCCCAAGCCGGCGAAGGGATTCCCGTTCCGGCTTGCTCAAGAAGAAGTTCGAGGGGCTCCGAGCCAAGAGGGTCCGCCCAAGCACCCGGTGCATCTCTTCCACCGGCATGGGTCTGGAAGCAAGCGGCTCTATCCTCCCAAGCAGTTCTTCCCGCTCAGGGCCCAGGGCTCGGCTGGAAAGCAACCCCGGCATCTCCAGAGGCGTTCCCCAGCGAAGCGGCGTGACGAGCCGCCGGGTGCCCCATAGGAGCGGCGGCGCTTGAGCACCTTCGGAACGGCGAAACTGAATGCTCTCCACAAGGTACTGTCCGTTCTCCTGCTCGCTCACCCCTCGGATTCTTCGGCTCCAGGACTGGCCGCCTCGGGTCGGGAAGGCGTAACTGCCCGAAACAGCTCCACGAAGCTGGAGAGAGGAGAAGATCTTGTTCCCCCGGAGAATCTGCTCCGAGTCATCCGAGGGAATCCAGCCTCTCCTTGCGTCTTCCGCCCGGTGCCGCCGCAGGGCCTGTTCCACGTCGGTTTCCCACTGGTATTTCTGGTCGAATCCCGACCGAATCTGTCCGCTGACGATCCGAAAAGTCGTCAGGGATCCCTGGCTGGAAAACACACCGCTCATCAGAGCCTTGAACAGCGTCGAGGTGATCCCTGCGCGCCGAAGCACGACTGAAACCCGGACGGGCCCCCCAGGCACTCCTCTGAATCCCAGGATGGCAGGGATGGCGTGGTTGGGCGTGCCTCCTTGGATGAGCTCAAGCCCCATCCCCTTGTGGCTGCGCTGCAGACGTTTGAGCCGCTTCACATCATCTCCCTGGCCCTCCTCGATCAGCGTCGCGTCCAGCTGGGAAACCGGAATCCTGTTGGCTTTCGCAACCCTGCGCAGGAGCTCATCCGCGGCTAGCTCGGGATCAAAAACCTCCTCGATCGTTTTGACGTTATATCGACGAAAAAACGACCGCAACCTCTGGGGCGTCACCCGGCTAGGATTCACCCACGTCGATACGATGAGAGCCCGGGCTTGCTCTGGAAACGAACCGAAGCTGGTGGCCCCACGTCCCGTGATCACGTACGTCCCTACCCCCGAAGCTTCCTCCAACAGCCCTCGAGAAGGATCCGCCACATCCGAGACCGTCATTACCACTTCCTTTCCCTCGGGATCCCCCGTGCTCGATCCGGGCACCACCACCCCCGGAATCAATCCCTTGCTCTCGAAGGCCACATGCTCGACCCGAATTCCTTTTTCTCTGGCCAGATTCGATTGAACCTCCTGCCCCAAATGGACCAGCTCGTCCGTCATCTCCTTCCTCTTCAAGTCTCCCTTTTCTTTGCCCCTTCCCCGGTATCCCCCTTCCACCAGCTCCACCGCCACTTGCTCTGCCGCAAGCTGCGCGAAATCCGCATCCTTCCAAACTTCCTCGGGAGGGAGCTGTCCTACGGCAAACTGCCCAGTCAAATCTTGCAGAAGCCGGATCTCCTCCAGCCCGGCGGAGATTTCCTTGGACGCGGCGGGATTTCGCGCCTTCACCGCCTCGGCAAGCCTGCCGCGCCCTTCCGGAGAAGCACCTTCCCCCATGGGCCGCAAAGCAAATGCGGGCGTGACCCAGGTGAAAACCGAGGTGATAAGGAGAACCGACGCGACCGTACGCCGCTTAAGCTTCGTCACGCCTGAGTCCCCCGCATCACGTCCTCCAGCACCGAATCGTCCAGGTTCGGCGCCTTCCAGCCGAATTGCTCCAGCACTTCCCCGATCTGGATGAGCAGGTTGTTTTTCGAGAGGGCTTCTTCCACCCGGATAGCGCCTGCTCCCAATTCATGCTCGGCAATCTCCAGCGCTCTTTCCACCCCATGCAGGTAACCAGGGACGACCGCCGCCAGCAGATCCGGCCTCATCGCTAAAAGCTCCCGTTCCTGTTGAGGGGAATTCACAATCACCCTCAGTTGCACCCCTTCCTTCGGAACCAGCAGAGCCAACCCGGCATTCCAGGGAAGAAAGATCAGCTTCAGCGAAGTCTGAGGCGCTTGGGCCGCCCACACCGCTTCGCGGCCTGTAGCAGCGGCCGCAGTTTCCTCTAATCCGGCATCGCGGATCGGCTCTAGCGAAATCTCCCTTTTTTTCTCTATCACTTGGTATTCAGGAAGATCCGCCTCCGGGTCTTCTGGCATAAACTGGTTCAGCGCCCGCTCCAAGATCCGGGCGATTCCCTTCGGATCCCCTTCCATCCCGATCCGCTCGGAGTCCAGATCCCTCTGCCCCGTCTCATTGGGGATCAAGTAGGGATAAATGAACTCGATCTGACGGATCCCCCGGGCCTGCCAGTCGGGAACTTGCTGCTGAAGCCACCCAACGAGGCGGTTCAGGTTCCCCTTCCATAGAACCTTCTCCTCCTCCAGGCCGGCGGTCTCAGGCCATGATTGAAGCCCGGCCTTAAATGCCACCTTGCGCAAGACGCCGGGCTGCCCGGGAACAAGCTCAACCGAAGGACTCTGTCTGAGGAACTGCCGAACCGCTTTCTTCGCCTGTTCCCGTCCTCCCTCCCCATCAGCAGGGGAAAACTCCTCTTCCATCTCAGAGGTTAGGAGGGAGGCACCCACCGGCAACTGACGGACTCTCTGTTCCATCCAGGCCAGCAACTGAATCTCGGCCATCTTGATCACCACCCCGGCGTACCACTGGACCTCGCCGGAAGCATAGGTATCCTCCCCATTGAACACTGCGCTGTGCTCCTCCGCTTCCTCCGCCACCGCCGCCTGGATCACCTGAGCCAACAGCCCATCGGACAGGCGCAGAAGCCTGCCCGATCCGTCCAGCTCCAGAAGAGTGTCAGCCCGCTGGCGGGGATCTTGTAGCGCAGAGCTGAG
>CAYJTC010000102.1:0-5736 GCA_964372955.1 uncultured Planctomycetia bacterium
CGCACAACTGCATTGTAACAAAAAAAACGGCGGAGCGCTTTTGAAGCGCCCCGCCGAACTGATGGGATTAAATCCCGTCTAATCGCTCAACCCATGATTAGCGCACCGTTTTGAGCGTCCAACCCCGGCCCCAATTACTGGTGATGGTGGCCATTTCAGTCCACCCGCTCCCATCCGTCTTTCCCAGACGGATGATCGGCCTGCAAAAGGGTAGAGCCCAATTATCAACCACCACACGCACATTGTATGTCGCCCAATTAGGTTGGGGCCGGCCCTGCGGGTCCCGCGCCACAGGGCACGAGAATTCAAATGTGTCGTTCCCGCTGAACTCCCTCCGAGTGCCGTCGTTCAAAATAATGTTCGAAATTCGGTATTGGTCGGGCGCTCCAATCTCATCCGTATCGGGAAGGGTCTCAACCTCAAACCCGATCACCCTAACCACCCGCCCTCCGGGAAGATTCAGCGCCAGCCATAATCCTTCGGGATCAAGATGGGTCAACATGTAGTCTTCCCTTGCCGCGAACACCACCGGGACAAACCCATTTTTATCCGTCTCAATCTCTTGTTCAGCCCCCGGCTCCGGAGCCGCCGCCACAGGCTCCTGAGGGCCGGCCATGGCCCCAGCCAGCATAGCGGGAGGAATCTCCGGATTCATAGCTTCCATCATGTCCGGCACCGATGCCGAAGCATCCACGCAAATCGTATCGGTAATGATGCTCGGATCACCGGAGGAAACATTCTCTCCATCCGCTAGAGCATGGAACGGCGAACCCAAAACAACCATCGTGACGGTGACAACCGAGGCGCTGAATTTTCTGAATACGGAGAGGAACCCTTTCGGGTTGGTCGAGACTTTTTTGAATACTAAAAGAAACGGGCAGAAAAAATCCCTCTGCGGGGCCGGGTAATTGCAATTCGAGTTCATGTGTTTCATATAACAAGTGTGGCTGTGATTCCAAGGGAGTGCAAGTATTGTATTAAGATTTTAGATTTACTAACAATTATGAAAAAAAACGGCGGAGCGCCTTTAGAGCGCCCCGCCGCGCAATCGCCTCCGGAGCCGTGAGACTGGAGGGATTATTCCCGGATATACGGGTCCCAGATGCTGAAGCTTCTCTCTCCCGAGGAGACCGGCTCCGACGACTCCACCGCCGGCATGGGCAGCAGCTCGGGTTCCGGTTCATCTGGAAGGGGCTCCGGCAAAAGCTCCAGATCCTCGTCTGCCATCGCAAGCGCCAAAGAACCGCAGGAAGCGACCAGAACAGCCAGAATCGAAACGACGGTTTTCTTAAACATTAGGGAACGGGTTCCTGAGGGGGCGCCGGAGCAGCGGCCAGCCGGTTCTGCAAGTAATTTTGAAGGAATTCGTAGCCGCACTGGGCGGAATCCCGGATCATCTGCGCCATCGTTTCCGCGTTGTCGCTCGAACTCGGGCACGGGGCGATGTTCTGCAGCCGCTGCAGGATCGGCGGGAAAAGGCCGAGAACCAACGTGCTCAGCGCTTGCAGCTGATCCCGCGCCATTCCCGCGAAAGGCGGGTTCTCCAGCATCTGCGCGATCGCGAAAGCGAACGCGCCGGCGCTGTTTGACAAACTCTCAACCGAGCTCATCCGCAGAAAACTCGCCTCCATCCCTCCCACGCGCTCGGCCACAAGCCGGAGGGCATGTCCGATCTCCGTGCAGATCGTCTCCCATTCCGCTTGCGTAATCGTCGTTCCGACCAGGTTTTGCATCGCGGTAACGCTCGCCGCCGCCGCACCCACCAGGCCGCTGATCCTGCCGGCATTGCCCGCCGTATTATCCGAAGCCGCGTTTGAGGCCAGCGTAATCAACCGGCTCCGGACGGTCTGGGCTTGGGCCCGGTAAAGCAACAGCAGGGCCCCTTTCTGCGCGTCTGTAAGGGACGGCAGGATCCCCATCGGCATCTCTTCCAGGACCACCTGGGACACGCTCAGGCCGTCGTGATTGTCCAAAGAATACAGCAGGGCAACGAGGGTCCTCATCCGCGGTATCACGGTCGTCACGGAGGGATAGACGCTGCGGGCCGGATCCGCGGCATCCTCGCCCGCAGTGACCATGTTCGCCACGGCCCGCATCACGTCCGCCCATGTTTTGAACAGCCCATCATCCAGCCCGACGCCCAAGAATACGCTCGTGCTGATCCCAAGCCGCTGCGCCCCTTCGCAGACCTCGATCACGCGTGTCATCCGGTTGGTGGCGTTCGTCCGGATTTCCTCCCTGGCCTGTATCTGCTGCATGGCCGTGAGGGCCATTCCCTGACTCAGGAGAGGGATCAGATGCGTCTCTGCCATATTCAGCATCGCGGCGGTGCCGCCGAGATAGCCGCTGAAGGGCCTCACGGCATTATCGTACGGCGTGCGGAAATCGGCGGCGGCCGTCCCTGCCGCCATGTTGTCGCGCATCCTGCCGATCCACGCGTCCTGGTGAGCGACCGTCTCCCGGTAAAGAAGCACCGCTTGGGTTGGGGTGGCCAAACCGGACCGGATGTAAATCACGAGCATGACTCCAAGTTTTCCGGTGGCGATATCCACGGGAGCGCCCAACGGAGGGTTCGCGGCCCGCACGATCATGGCGCGGTAATGGATCTCGAACAGGGTCCGGATCCGGTTCCTCTGCGCCTCGGTCATCGATGCCGGGTTTTCGGCCAGACGCGCCATATGCTCCAGCAAGCCGGTCTCGCCGGGCCCCCCCCACAGCCCACCCAAGTAGTTATTGACGACATTCGCCTCAAGGGAATTGATGCCCTGGTAGACGGGAGCACCGGCACCCACCGTCCCCACGTTGTCGAAGATCCCGGAGATCCTGTCCAGGTCGGCGTCCAGCGCCGCTCCCATCATCGGCTCCTGGTTCTCCTCAAATAAAACAGGGGAAGTCCCTTCTACGCCAAGAGGATCCATCACCGGGTCCGAGGCCGGTTCTGCGCTTAAATCCTCTTCCTCCGGCGCAGGACCGGGAGGCGGTTGCGGCGGGGGCGGATTGAGTCGCTGCAGGGCCTCGTTGAGCCGGTTCAAAACCCTCCTGCGACTTATCTGGAGATACGTTGATGCATAAAAGTCGAAACTGGCAACCCCTCTCATCAGTGCAAAAACCGTTTGCTGATCGGCCGTCAAAGCCGGGCGTGCACCGGTACCCGCCCGAGTAATCAGGGTACCAATCATATTAAAGACGCTGCCGCCGCCCACACCCGGAGGAAGGTCGAGATCTCGGGCGGGGAGGGCGAGGGCAAGCCGATCGGCGAGCCGCATGAAATCGGGCCGAAACCCACCTTGCCCGTTGATCATGTCCTCATCGGGGTCGAGGGCGGGGTTGGTGTTATAGCTGCCCCATGTATCTGCGCATGTGGGATCTCCTATCTCGAGGAGCCGCGTCACCCCCTGGATAATCGCAGCCAACTGGGATCGGGCTCTCACCAAATGAGTGTGATACGGGTTCAAAGGCTGGTCAGCAGCAAGCTGGGCACAGATTTCTTGCTCCACCGGCCGGTACCTCCCCTCCAGAAAAGCCTCGTAAGCCCGGAGCGGACTTCCCGGCGCCAGCAATTCGGCGCCCCCGACGCCGGTCCTAACGAAATCTAGAAGGGAATTGAGGATTCTCTCCATGGGCGCGTATATTTCGGCCTCCGGATGCCCGGCAAACGCTGCCACCGCGTCCAGGAAGGAGTCAATCCACACCTGCCCGATCGCGGAAAACCCTTCCTGAAGAGCGCCGAGATCTTGAATGGCCTGCAGTGTTCGCGCCAGATCCGCCAGCGGATTAGGCGCCGGCGGCTGCTGCTGCGTGATAGCCACGGTCGCCGCCAGGGTGGCGTTGATCGCGGCATCTATTGCCCCCTCTATGTCGGATTCGTAGGTCTCAGTGACCAGCTCCTCTTCCCCGTCCGAGAGCTCTTCCTCCGCAACAACCAGCTCCTCCGCCACCATCATGAGCGCCGCCGGGACAGCTCCTGCCTCTTCAACCGCCGCTTCCGATTCCTCCGGAGACACCGGTTCCTCTTCCTGTGCCGGAGGCGGCGGCACGATGAGCTGCTGCAATAAGTCTTTCAACATGCTCAAAGCGACCGACCGGATAGCCGTTACGTGCATCACAGCGCCGTAAAATTCGATGACCCCCTGCATCATCTCGATCACTTTGCGCTGGTCAGCCGTCAGAGCCGGAAAACCGGGGAAAGCGGGATCTCCCGCCCTATCCAATAGGTTCGACAGCCAGTTCCCCAACGCGGTGTAATCCGGACCGGTCGTGGCGGTGCGGAAGCCCTCCCGGAGACCGGCTATCTCGTCCCGCTGCTGTCCGCTCACGGTGACCATGTACACGGGCCAGCCGCCTCCGCCGTTGACGAACTGCATTCCCCCGATGATCGCGTCCAAGTACACCACCTGCGCCGTCAAATCATTCTTTTCCTGTCCGGCGGGCAGCTGCTGCGCCTGGTTGTTCAGAAAAATCCGGTAATCCTGAAGCGGATCCACCAGCGCGGTCGCTCCTACCCCGTTGCCAACAAAATTCAGCAGCGCGTTGTACAGTTTCTCCATCGGGCCGTACCGTTTGATGGCTGTGAACTTAAGGGACAGCGCGTCGTCCAGCAGCGAGGAGGCCAGGCCTTGCCCGGCAGCGACCAGCCCCTGCCCCAGCGCGATCCAGGTCGCGGGGTCCAGCAAGTTCGCTTCCTCGGCGGCTTCCGTCTCCGTATCCACGTAGTCGAGGCTCACCGGGTTAGAGGGCTCCGCGGTCATGGGGTCCCAATCGGAATACTCCTCGGGGGGCACCTCATTGGCATCCTCTGCCGGATCCGGAGCGACCCCGCCGAGACTACCCTCGGTGATCGCCTGCGAGTCAATCATCTGCTCCAGCAAGGGATCGGTGACGCCGCCGTTCTCCACGATCTGCTGAATGCTGATTGTGGAACTTTCCACCAGCTGCCCATCCATGATGACCTCACCACCGTCGGTCGCTAAAACCGGGAAAGGGATCCCCAATAGAGCCGTGTTGAGGGACAGCGCCGAGGCGATGAGTTTCTTAAACATGCGAACCCCCCTATTGGGAATAAACCGTGTCATTCTCATTCGGAGCCGTCTTCTCCCGTGAGCCCGTTCAGCCAATCAAAGAATTCCGTGATCCCGTCGTTCACCCCGTTGATGATCGCCGAGGTGGCATCCTGGATACCTTCGGTTATATATTTCCGGATGAGACGTCTTATGACCGCCCTCTCCGCTATTTGGCGGAGCGTGAGGCGGGGCTGCGGCGGCTGCTGCGCGACACTCTGCGCCGGATCTTGCGTCCCTTCGACCGGCGGTTCTGGCTCAGAGTCGGCCGGCTCTTCATCAGCCGGGGCGGGATCTTCTCCCATTTCGGCCTCGATCTCTTGGTTGAGCTCATCGGGGATCTCCTGCTCGCCCAAGTTTTGGATGACCGTGTTCATAAACGCTTCCAGGGCCTCCTCGGAGGCCTGCGCTTGTTCGGTCTGCTCCAAGTCCCGCGCGGAGGGCTCGACCGGCTCTCCCTGAATCGCGACCTCTTCTCCATCCGCCCGGGCAGAAAACGGAGTTCCCAGAGCCAGCGCGGTGGTCAGTACGGTGGGAATAAAGACTTTATTGAAGGGTAAAAGAAATGCCGAAAAAAAATTCGCCGCGCTGCTGAGGCGCATCAGGAACCTCCTGATTAACTTGCCTGCCTCGGCAGCCCGGCGATGGCCGATCTTGCTTCCGGCCCCCGTAGCTTTGC
>CAYJTC010000103.1:0-5547 GCA_964372955.1 uncultured Planctomycetia bacterium
TGAAGCCGCGGGAATTCCAGAGGGAGCCCATCTTCCTCCTCCAAGCCGGCCTGGGTCGGAGGTTTCGGCTCCCAGGCCCGGATCGGGCGGCGCATCTCCCGATTGAGCACGAAGATCCCTTTCTTGACAAGCTGCGTCATCTTTGGCACTGCAATTCCGTAGGGTCCATACGTTTCCTGAACCGATTCCATCTCCGGCCCAAGGCCCCAGCCGAAGATCCGGATCTCCTTATGCTCGGTCATCAGTCTTGCCATCGCAGAACCACCACCAGCTCCCGAGAGACCATCGGAAAGAACCCAGAGCATGAGTCTCGTATCGGCGCTTGCTCCTTCCCGAAGCCGGCGAATCTCCTCACGCACCGCTCCCACATCATCCGTCCCGCTGTGATCACTATTAAGGACCCGGTCGATCACCTCTGTTGCTTTCACATCGGACCAGGGCTCGTCGAATCGTTTGACCACCGTAGAGGCCTGTGGACGCCAATCGGAGAAAATGCTGATCTCGACCTCCAGGCCGGGCTTCTTCTTGGCTGCCTCCGCTAACACAATGAGCAGATCCAGGGCATGGTCTAGTTTCTCTCCTTCCATGCTGCCGCTGACATCGACCAGTAAGGAAAGCCGCCACTTGGCTCTGCCTGGGAGTTCCTCATCCTTCATAATGCGCAGAGTACCGGTTCTAACGAGGGGCAGCGCTTCTTCGTCCAGCTCTCCTTCAATCAACTCTCCTTGCTCTTTGGTCAGATCCGTCATCTGGAACCATTGGAAGAGCTGCGCGCGGGCCGTGGAGATGAGGGATCGACGTTTGCTGACATATCGCCTGTACCGAGGAAGTTGTTCCTTAACCAAGCCGCGCCGCTGCTCGCGAGCCTCCTGTTGGAGCTTGCGCGCCTCCATCTCCCGCTGTCGCCACTCCTTTGGGCTTAAGGATTCTCTCTGAGCTTCGGCCGCCTGATCGAGGTGCGCCACCTGGGGTGCAGGGCCTGGTTTTGATTCCGGGGCTGCGGGCAGAGTGATCTTGAGGATCTCACTACCGGACAACCTGTATCGGCTCTCTGGGCTGATGCCGGCTTCTCTGCCTCCTTCTTTGGTAGGAATCCCTTCTGCATCCGCTCGGGCCTGGCCTTCTTTCGCCACCTGGCTCATCCCTTGAGAAAGCTGCTGGGCCTCTTTCCCAAGCTGGTTGGCCTCTCCCGAGATCTGTTGCGCTTGGCGCTGAAGAGGATTGGGCGCCTGTTGAGCTATCTTGTCGAGCTGGCCCTGGATGACAACGATCTGGGCCTGCAGTTGTCCTGCCTGTTGGCCAATCTGGCCGATCCCCTCAATGATCATAACCACCAATTGAGGGGCGTTTGGATCTCCTTTAGCTGCTGCCAGAACCAATTGACCCCGCTGCTGTTCTAGATAGCCCAACGATTGCAGGATCTGCTGAAGCGCCTGTTGAAGTTTGCTTGTTTCCTGTTGAACTCCTTGAGCGTCTGATTTGAGATCGGCACGTTCTTGGGCCTGCTGCTGAAACTGTCCCAATCCCTGGAGCAAGCGGCTTAATGCTTGAGTCAATGCTTCCGCCTGATCTCTCGCTTCTTTCAATTTCGGATTGGCCCATTCAGCGATCTTCTGGGCCGCTTCCATCATCCGCTGCCAAGGAGTCTTGGCCTGAGCCACGGTCTGGGCTTCTTGGGCAAGCTGCCCGGCTGTTGCCTCGGCCGCTTGGGCCTGGGCCTGAATCTGCCCTGCCTGAGTGGCGGCAGAGGATGCTTGAGACTGGATCGCCCTAGCTCGATCACGCAGAATCTCTACATCCGGGGTTGGCTTCTGGCCTTCCTGCGCAAGCGTCTGTGCCTGCTCCTCCAGCTGTCTCGCAACTGTCTCGAATTCCTCCGCCTCTTTTCGGATCGCCTCAGACTGTGTTTGAAGGGTATCGGCGAACTTGCTGAGCTGTTTGGTTTGAGCAGGAGCGACTTGGGCTACACGCTCGGCTTGCTCCCGGAGAGCACGGGCCTGAGACTCCAGATTCTCAGCCTCGGTTTTCATCGCACGGGCCTCTTCCTGTAATCGCTGGGCCAAATCAGAAAGTCCCGTTAGCCGTTGCGAAGGCACAGGGGCTTGGCCCGCTGCATGTCGGATCGCCTCAGCCCCCTCTGCAACCTCCCCTGCGGAATGTACAGCGGTCGCTGCCTCTGTCGCTATCCGCTCGGCAGCCTTTGCCAGCTCCTGAGCCAACCGACCGGCTGTCTGGGCACGATCCTTCAATTCCTGATGCATCCGTGCCATTTCCTCCGGAGAGAGCGGTCTTGCCGGTTGAGACGGAAGTCCTTCCAAAAGCTCTGGTGGAAGAGTCCCCTGGCCTAACTGTTCACTGATGGCCTGCAGGCCTTCCATCAATCTGCGGCCAAGCTCTTCCTCCAATGCTTGCCTGGCCGTTTCCTCTAATTGGGTCCACTGATCCTGTAAGGCCTGTTCCAGCTGCTCGCGCTGTTTTGTTGAAAGAGCCCCCAAGCCCAACCGGCCGGCCTGGGCCTGCTTGACCTGGCCTCGGCTCAATCCCAACTGCTTCTGAAGCTCCGGTCTCTGTTGAAGCCTTTGGAATAACTCCTGTTGAATATCGGATTCAAGAAGCTGTTGGGCCACCGGCCAGAGGTGGTCTCGGATCGTCTGGTAAAGTCCTTCCAGATCCAACCCGGTCATCCCTTGGCGTAGGGCGCGTGTTTCCTCCAGGGCTTTTCGGACTGCAGGGGTGGTGATCCGGTCATCGGGTTTGCCCTGGCGCCCCTCGTACAGGATTCCTTCTAGGAATTGCAAGAATGCGGGTCGTTGGGCCAGCCTCGCCTGCGCAGTTTCCAAGGGCTCTTGGTATAAGCTTTCATCCAGGCGAGTGAAGTCGGCCTGCATCCCAGGGAACGATCGGAGTACCTGAGCGCGGGCCCAAGGGATACCCAGAGCGCGTAGCAGAGCCCAGAATGCTCCGTTGGAGCGATAGGGCGCCTCAACCAGATCCGGTCTTAGATTGACTGCGGTAGCTACCGACTCCATTAAGAATCCAACCACCGCATCCTGTGGGAACCGAGTAAAGTCCTCAGGAACAAACTGAAGGAGATCCAACTCAGCTATTAAGCGCCACTGCGGCCAGTCTCCTTCCCAAAGAGCCTCCCAGGGCTTTAGGGTTAAGCGGTAATTACCGGTGAGCGTACGGGCAAGCTGCGTTAGCCGAGCTAGGAGCTCTGGACTCGGTTGTTCCTTGAGTGCCTCCTCCAAGCCGCCCCGGACTTTCTCAGAACCGCCGCTCTCTGTCCGCAGGGCCCAGGCAGAATTGGGCAGGGCAAGAGTAAGGGCGAGAAGAAGCGCCAAGCCGCCACGGGAAAACTCTGCCATCTTTTCCTCTCGCTGAAGAAAGCGGAAAAGGCAAACTCCCTGGGTCTTCATGAGGTTACACGAGAAAGCTTACCTGAGATCTTCTTAAAATTCAAGGTATTATAACTAAATTTTCGTCACACCTTAACTTTGGCACCGCAACACAACGCCAGGGGATAGCCGCGGTGTTTCCGTTACATGCCGAGGTGTTTGAGCAGACGGGCTGTGTTCCAGACAGGCACATCTTGAGCTTCCTCGAAGTCGGCATCGTCCGACCAGATTCCATCACATGGAATCGCATAGGCCGTCGCCAAAAGGGGGACATCCCCTGGATCACGGTGGCCGATCACCCGATCCGCCTTGGGAAGCCACGGTCTCACTCTGGACTCCGGGATAATGCTCATCTGAGACGTCAGGAGGGCGATCAAGAGATCGAGCTCCTCCTGGGAGAGTTTGGCCCGTTGCCGAATCATCGGAGCATGACGCATCACCTCTTCCAGGGCATGTTCAGGCAGATAGAACTGAAGGGAGGGATCCAGAAGGAGCCGACGGACCGTGGAGACTTTCAACAAGCCAGCGATCAGGACAGTGGTGTCAACGACAAGATGCACAGACGCTTAAGAGGTTCGATACCGCTTGGCCAAACCTGCCTTTACGTGAGCATCGATCTCCATCACATCGGATGGCTTAAGGCGGCTGTGTCGAGCAAGCCGCTCAGCAAACTGGAGACGCTTGGTGTACTCCCATAACAAGTGGCTGACCACCTCATCCCAGTCGATCTGACGGAGCTTCAACACCGCTCGCCGCACCTCACTCGGAACCGAAAAGGTCATCTGTGGCATCTGATTTCCCCTTTCGATCAATTATACCATGCCCCCTGCTTTACTGACGGGACAGGGCGTGGCGGATGGCGGCCGCTTCCTCTAATAGGGCCGGGAGCTGCTTGAGGGCCAAGGAGCTGGGGCCGTCGCACAGGGCGCGGGCCGGATCCTCGTGGACCTCGATGAACAACGCGTCGCAACCGGCCGCCACCGCGGCCCGGGCCAGCAACGGAATAAACTCGGGCTGGCCGCCGGAGCAAGACTTCAAGCCGCCCGGAAGCTGGGAGGAATGCCCCGCGTCGAAGACGACCGGGTATCCGAAGCGGCGCAGGATCGCCAACCCCCGCATGTCGTTGACCAGGTAGTTGTAACCAAAGGTCGTTCCACGCTCGGACAAGAGGATCTGCCTGTTTCCGGTCGATTCGATCTTCTCAATGACCGGCCCCATGTCCCAGGGGCTAAGGAACTGCCCTTTCTTGACGTTGATCGCTTTTCTGGCGCGGCCCACCGCCAGAAGGAGATCGGTCTGCCGGCACAGGAACGCCGGAACCTGGAGGCAGTCCAGCGCTTCGGCCGCCGGCTTGACCTGCTCCACACAGTGGACGTCGCTCAAGACCGGAACGCCGACGCTGGATTTCACCTTCTTGAGGATCGCAAGCCCCTTCTTCAGGCCCGGCCCCCGGTAGCTGTTCAACGAGGTCCGGTTGGCCTTATCGAAGCTGCACTTGAAGATGTAAGGAACCTTGAATCGGCGGGCGATGGCGGCGATTTGCTCCGCATGCCGCAGGGCGGAGGATTCCGACTCAATCACGTCCGGCCCGGCGATCAGGACGAGGGGGCCGTTTTTCCCGACGGACACGCTGCCGACACGAACTGTCCGGGTCATGACGCGGCGACGGGGACCGGCTCCTGGGGGGAGGGGGCGAGGGCGTCCGGATCCTGGGCGGCGGCTTTTTTCGAATGCTGCAAGGCCGCCTTGACGAAGGCGCGGAAGAGAGGGTGAGCCCGGTCCGGCTTCGATTTCAGCTCCGGGTGGAACTGGCAGCCGAGAAAGAAAGGATGGTGGATCAACTCCACAATCTCGGCCAGCCGCTTGCCGGGCAGATACCCGCTGACCATCATTCCTGCTTTAGCGAACGCCTCCCGGTAGCTCCCGTTGAACTCGTACCGGTGCCGGTGCCGCTCGAACACCTTCGATTCCCGGTAGGCCTGGCGGGCCAGGGTCCCTTTCTTCAGCTGGCAGGGCTGAGCCCCCAGCCGCATGGTGCCGCCGAGTTTCTTGACCTTGCGCTGCTCACTCATCAGCGAGATCACCGGATGCGGAGTGTTGGAGTCGAACTCGGTCGAGTTGGCCCCTTTGAGATTCGCCACATGCCGGG
>CAYJTC010000104.1:0-1643 GCA_964372955.1 uncultured Planctomycetia bacterium
AGGCTGCGCTGGCCGGCTGGTCCGCCGCGATTCGCCGCGCTCTGTGAGAATAAAAAGGGGCCAGGCCCCTTTTGGCTGAAAAGTACCAGGTCTCTAAGGATCTGACCCCATGAAACGGGACCTTTTGCGGCTGTCTTCTCGCTCTTTTGATCTCCTTGTCGTCGGCGGCGGGGTCATGGGAGCCGGCATCGCTTGGGACGCTTCCCTGCGGGGACTCTCCTGCGCGCTGGTGGAGGGGGGGGATTTCGCCAGCGGCACCTCCTCCAAGACCACCAAGCTGATCCACGGCGGCATCCGTTACCTGGAAAACTTCCAGTGGAAGCTGGTCCGCCAGTCGATCCGGGAGAGGAAAATCCTGCTGGAGTCGGCGCCTGAGCTGGTCAAACCGCTTCCTTTCTTGATTCCGGTGGCCGGCTCCGCCCCGCGGCCCTGGCTCTTGGTTAAGATCGGCGTCACTTTGTACGATTGGTTCGCCGGCCGCGCTTCCCTCCAGCGGCCCCAATTCTTGGATCGGGAACGGCTGACCCGGGCCGAGCCGCTCCTTTCAGACAGCGGCACTGAAAAGGGTGCCCTCTACACGGACGCTCAGATGGATGATGCACGGCTGGTGTTGGAGGTGGTCCGGGCCGCGGCTGGAACCGGCGCCGTGGTGGCCAATCATTGCGGTGTGGCCCGTTTGAATTTGGAAGCAGGGAAGGTGACCGGCGCCGAGTTGGAGGACCGGTTGACAGGGAAACGGTTCCTGATCAGGGCTGCCGTCGTCGTGAACGCCACCGGCCCCTGGGTGGACCGGCTCCGGCGCCTCGCGGATCCCGCGGCCAAACCGGTCGTTCGCCCCTCCAAAGGAATCCATCTGGTCTACCCAGGCATGGGCCTGAAGCAGGCGCTCCTGCTTTCCTCCTCAAAGGACCGTCGGATCTTCTTCCTGATCCCCTGGCGCGGCCTGACCTTGATCGGGACCACCGACACCGACTACGAGGGGGATCCGGGGGATGCCGTTGCCCGGAAAGAGGATGTCGATTATCTCATCGAGGAGACCAACCGGCGGCTTCCTAAGCTGAATTTGCGGAAGGACCAGATCCTTTCGACTTTTGCCGGCGTCCGGCCCCTGGTTCTCCAGGAGAAGAAAGATCCCTGGGCGGTCAGCCGCTCCCATCTGATCCATGAAGATTCCAATGGCCTCATCAGCTTGGTCGGCGGGAAGTTCACCACCTTCCGTTACGCCGCCCAGGAGCTGGTGGATCGGATCGCTGGCCGTTTTTCCGGCAGATCGCTCGCCCCCTGTCGGACCGATCAAACTCCACTGGGAGCTGAGGCGCGAGCCGATCGGGAGCCGGCGCGCCCGCTGTGCCCGCATCATCCATTCACCCTGCCCGATATTCGGTACGCGGTGCAGGAGGAGATGGCGATGACGATCAGCGACCTGCTCTGGCGCCGTTTCCAAGTGGGCCATTCCCCCTGCCATGGGTTGGATCTGCTGGCGGCCGCCGGGGAGGAGATGAGCCGGCTCTTAGGATGGTCTTCCGTAGAACTTTCCCGTCAGCTCGCCGCCTACCAGGCCGAGCTTTCCCTGAATAACAACTGGCGGTCCTAGAAAACGGGGACAGTCCCCAAGGGGACACCCCACAGGGTGGAGTGTCCCC
>CAYJTC010000104.1:1743-5483 GCA_964372955.1 uncultured Planctomycetia bacterium
TTGCTCAAACTGGGGACGGGTTTAGGAGGTGGTTGAGCGCCTCTTGAAGGTCCGGAAAACGGGGACAGTCCCCAAGGGGACACCCCACAGGGTGGAGTGTCCCCTTGCTCAAACTGGGGACGGGTTTAGGAGGTGGTTGAGCGCCTCTTGAAGGTCCGGGTGGCGGAACCGGTAGCCGGCCGCCGTCAGCCGGGCCGGCACTGCCCGGGTGCTGGATAGGAGGGCCTCCTCTGCCATCTCTCCAAAAATGATTCGGAGGACGAAGGCCGGGACCGGGAACAGGGTGGGCCGCCGGAGTGCTTTGCCCAAGACCTTGGTGAATTCTGAGTTTGTCACCGGGTTGGGAGAGACGGCGTTGATGGGGCCCCGGATCGATTCGGTGGCCAGGGCGTACTGAATGATGGCGACCGCCTCTTCCAGCGTCAGCCAGTTCATCCATTGTTTTCCGCTGCCCAGCCGGCCTCCGATCCCGATCCGGAAAGGAGGGAGCATCATCTTCAGCGCTCCTCCGGCCGGGCTGAGGATGATCCCGAACCGCAGATGGACCACCCGGATCCCTTTGGCCCGGGCCGGATGGGCCGCCTGCTCCCAGGCCTGTCCTACTTCAGCCAGGAATCCGATTCCCGGAGGGCTGTCCTCCCGCAGGATTTCATCGCCCCGATTTCCGTAAACGCCGACGGCCGAAGCGCAGACCATCACCCGGGGCGGCCGCTGCAGCTTCGCCAGCGATTCGGAAAGAAGCTGAGTTCCCTGGACTCTGCTGTCCCGGATCCGCCGCTTTTTTTCAGGGGTCCACCGGCCCTTGACGATCGGGTCCCCGGCCAGATGGACCACGGCCTCTATTCCTTCCAGACGGGTCGGATCGATCAAACGGGACTCTGGATTCCACTGCAGATCGGGGACAGTCCCCAAGGGGACACCCTGCAAAGCAGAGTGTCCCCGTTGGGGGCTGTCCCCTGCCTCCGGCGGCCGGCGGACCAGCCGGCGGACCGGGTGTCCCTGTCGGGTCAGGGAAGCCACCAGTGCCGAACCAATCAGTCCAGAAGAGCCGGTGACCAGAATCTGCATAAAACCGATTGTAGCATCACAACCAGCCTCAGACACCGGCTAACTTTGTAGTAGAATGATTCATGATGACCCCGCACGATTTGTTTTGCTTCGCAAACCAAATCGAAACTTGCGGGGTCATGACTCTGGAGGGGCGGGATGAAGGCGGTACTTTTCGAACAGCATGGGGGGCCGGAGGTTCTCAAATACACCGAGGCCCCTGTTCCTAAATATGGGGAGACCGAGGCCTTGATCGAGGTGGAGGCCTGCGGGCTCAACCACCTGGATCTTTGGGCGCGGCAGGGAATGCCCGGCATTCAGATCCCGATGCCGCATATCGGCGGCTCCGAAATCGTGGGCCGTGTGGCCCAATGCGGCGGCCAGGTGGCCCATGTCAAGCCAGGTCAGAGGGTCCTGGTGGCCCCCGGCATGAATTGCGGATCCTGCCCGGCCTGTCAGGCCGGCCGGGACAGTATTTGCCGGGAGTTTAAGATTGTGGGACTTCAGATCAACGGGGGCTACGCCGAGATGGCGGCGGTCCCGGGCCGGAACCTGATCCCGGTATCCGGAAAGCTCAAGCCGGAGGAGTGGGCCGCGGTTCCTCTGGTTTTCTTGACCGGCTGGCACATGCTGGTCACCCGCGGGGGCTTAAAGGCCGGCGAGTCGGTCTTAATCCACGGGGCCGGCTCCGGGGTGGGCTCGGCCGCCATCCAGATCGCCAAGCTCTGCGGGGCCACGGTCTTTACCACCGTCGGCGCCGATTCCAAGCTGAAAAAAGCCAAGGGACTCGGGGCCGACTGGGTGATCAACTACAACAAGCGGGATTTCGCGGATGAGATCCGCCGCCTGACGGAAGGGCGGGGAGTGGACCTTGTGTTTGAGCACATCGGGCCGGCCACCTGGCGCGGCAGCATGAAATGCCTGGCCAAGGGAGGGCGGCTGGTCACCTGCGGGGCGACCACCGGTCCTTTGGTGGAGCTGGACCTGAGATTTTTCTTTACGCGGGAACTCTCTGTGGTGGGCTGCTACCTGGGAGGGCGGCAGGAGTTGGATCAGGTTCTGAACCTGGCGGCGGAAGGCCGCTTGAAGCCGGTGGTGGATACCGTCTTTCCGCTCAAGGATGCGGTCAAGGCCCAGGCGACGATGGAAAGCCGGAACTTTTTCGGAAAGCTGGTCTTGAGGCTATAGCCTCAAGACCATCCTCGTGTAAACGAGGATCTGATTCCCGCTGGAGCCTGCCCTCGACTCCGATCGAGGGTTTACCCTCGTGTAAACGAGGGCGGGAATGACAAGAGGGCAAAGATGTCCGTCATGGTGACAGAAGAAACGGTCCTGGAAGCGTTAAAAAAGGTGGAGGATCCGGAGCTTCACCGGGACGTGGTTTCCCTGAACATGATCAAGGATCTGAAGGTCAGCGGCGACACCGTGAGCATGACCCTGGTTTTAACGACACCGGCCTGTCCTCTCAGAGAGAAGTTTTCCTCCGACGTCCGGGCGGCGGTGGCGGCCGTGCCCGGCGTGGCCCGGGTCGAGCTTTCCACCACGGCCCAGGTGATGCCGGTCCGCCCCTTCGACCCGCAAGGGCTTGCCGGCGTGCGCAACGTAATCGCCGTGGCCAGCGGCAAGGGGGGGGTAGGGAAGACTACCGTTTCGGTCAACATCGCCGTGGCCCTGGCCAAGGAGGGGGCGAAGGTGGGGCTGATGGATGCCGACATCTACGGCCCCAACGTGCCGCTCATGATGGGGCTGTCCGGCCTGCCGCCGATGAAAGGGGACCGGATAGTTCCCGCGGAGAGCTTCGGCGTCAAGGTGATGTCGATGGGTTTTCTGATCAAGCCCAACGAGGCGGTCATCTGGCGGGGCCCGATGCTCCACGGGGCGGTCAACAAATTCTTGAAGGAGGTTTTGTGGGGAGATCTGGATTACCTGCTGGCGGATTTGCCACCGGGAACTGGGGACATCCAGCTCTCCCTCTCTCAGAGCCTTCCGCTGGCCGGCGCCTTAATCGTGACGACCCCTCAGGAGGTGGCCCTCCAGGATGTCCGCCGTGCGATCTCCATGTTTGAGAAGGTAAAGGTCCCGATCCTGGGGGTGGTGGAGAACATGTCCGGGTTCTCTTGTCCCCATTGCGGCAAGGCCACCGCGATCTTCAATCAAGGAGGCGGGGCCCGGGCCGCCCAGCAGATGAACGTGCCGTTCCTGGGAGAGATCCCGCTCGTTCCGGAAGTGGGGGCCGCCTCCGACAGCGGCCGCCCGATTGTCCTGGGCCAGCCGGACTCCCCCGCGGCGCAGGCGTTCCTCCAGGCAGCGCAGAGGCTGGCCGCGCGGGTGAGCATCCTGGCCGTTGAGGAATCTCAGCGGCTCGTCAAAAGGGGTCAGGCACTTTTTGACGAAAGAAGCTAAAGGGGTCAGACCCCTTACAGATAAAACGGAGTCTCACAGGGGTCTGACCCCAGGTCTGACCCCGGACCAGGTGCTGGACTGTTACGGGCTGGTTTGCCCAGTCCCGGTCCGGAAGACCGCCGAAAGGATGGATCAGCTCCGAGCCGGCCAGGTTCTTCAGGTGATCGCCACCGACGACTGGTTCGAGCCGGATCTGATCGCTTGGCTGCGCCGACATCCCTATCCTCTGCTGAAATTGGAACGGGTCGGCCCCGAGATCCACGCCTATCTTGGAAAACGGTGAAACAGGG
>CAYJTC010000105.1:0-5411 GCA_964372955.1 uncultured Planctomycetia bacterium
TGGCCCCCAAGTTTCGATTTGGTTCGCGAAGCGAAACAAATCGTGGGGGCCAACATGCCCCCTCTTCCAGAGGAATCATGTTGCGACTCACCAACACCCTGACCGGCCAAAAGGAGACGTTTCAGCCCCTCAACCCGCCCCGGGTCGCTCTGTACGTCTGCGGGGTGACCGTCTACGATGATTGCCACATCGGCCACGCTCGGGGAGCGGTGGTCTTCGACGTTCTGCGCCGCACTCTGGAGCACCAGGGGTTCTCCGTGACCCACGTCCGGAACATCACCGACGTCGACGACAAGATCATCGACCGGGCTCGGACCTGGGGTCTGACCCCTTTAGATTTCGAGGCGAGAGTTCAAGAAGTTGCTCATCGTTACACGCAGGGTTTTCAATCCGATTTTTCCAGGCTGGGTCTGCTGGCTCCCCACCAGGAGCCCAAAGCGACCGAATACATCCCCCAGATGATTGGGTTCATCCGGCTCCTCGTGGAGCGGGGACTGGCCTATCCCGGTTCCGACGGGGTTTACTTCTCCGTTCAGGAATTTGCGCGCCGCTACCCTTATGGGAAGCTCTCCCATCAGAAGTTGGATCAGATGCAGGAAGGGGCTCGGGTGGAGGCCGGTGAAGGGAAGAAGGAACCGCTGGATTTCGCCCTTTGGAAGAAAGCCAAACCGGATGAGCCGGCCTGGGAAAGCCCTTGGGGGCCGGGCCGGCCCGGCTGGCACATCGAGTGCTCCACGATGTCCACCGCTCTTCTGGGGGACACCTTCGATATCCACGGAGGGGGGCAGGACCTGATCTTCCCGCATCATGAGAACGAGCGGGCCCAGTCGCTGGGGGCCGGCAAGCCGTTCGCCCGCTTCTGGCTCCACAACGGCCTGCTCACCGTCAACGGCCAGAAGATGTCCAAATCCCTGGGCAACATCATCCGGATTCGGGATGTGCTGGAAAAACACTCGGCCGATGTCTTGAGGATGTTTTTCTTAAGCGCTCATTACAGATCGCCGCAGGATTTCACCTGGGAGCGTCTGGAGGAATCGGCCCACGCCTACGAGCGTCTGGTCGCCTTCCTGTCCCATTCGGAAGCTGCGGGGAAAGAAAGGACTCCGCAGGAGGTGCGGGAAGCGGAGAAGAAATTTCATGAGGCGATGGAGGATGATCTCAACACTCCTCGAGCTCTGGCCGCCCTCTATGATTGGGTCGCGCATCCTGGCCAAGCGGCCGGCCAGAAGGTCCGTGAATTAGGAAGAACCCTCGGCTTCTTTCAAGCCGGGGAAGGGGCCGTTGAGCCGGAGGCGCAGAAACTGGTCGGTCAAAGAGATGAAGCCCGACGGAAGAAAGATTTTCAGGCCGCCGACACGATCCGCCGAAAACTGATCGAGATGGGCTACGTCGTGGAGGACACTGCGGGTAAGACCGTGGTGCGCCGCAGACGATGAAGCGGGGGCTGTTCATCGTCAGAAAGTGCCAGGCACTTTCTGACGGGAAGCGGGGGCTGTTCATCACGCTGGAAGGCCCCGAGGGGGCCGGCAAGTCGACGCAGGGCCGGCGGTTAGCCCGGTGGCTGCGGTCCCGGAAGATCCCGGTCCTGCTTACTCGGGAGCCGGGGGGGACTCGGGTCGGTCAGCGGATCCGCCGGATCCTGCTGGACCGTCGATCCGCGGGCTTAAGCCCTTTCGAGGAACTTTGCCTTTATGAGGCGAGCCGTTCGATCCTGGTCAAGCAGGTGATCCGGCCGGCCCTCAAGGCGGGCCGGATGGTTCTTCTGGACCGGTTCCAAGATTCCACCTGGGTTTACCAGGGCTGGGCCGGAGGGCTGAATCTCAAGCAGGTGGAGGAGCTGGGCCGGATGGGGACTGGCGGATTGAAGCCAGACCTGACGATTCTACTGGACCTTCCGGTCGAGAAAGGATTGGCCCGGGTGAAGCGCCCGAACCGGATGGAGGCCAAGTCGGTGGCGTTTCACCGGAAGGTCCGTCGAGGATATGGGGCGCTGGCCCGGCGGGAACCCCGGCGGTTCCGGATCATTCGGGCCGATCGGCCGCGGGAGCAGGTCCAGCAAGAAATTCGAAAGGCGGTTTGGAATGTCCTGGAAAAACATCGTCGGCCATGAGGCGGCGGTTCGCCTGCTTAAAGAACAGCTGGCCCAAAACCGGTTGGCCCACACCGCTCTTTTCGCGGGCCCGCGCGGGATCGGCAAGAGGACCCTGGCCTTGGAATTCGCCCGCGCCCTGGAGTGCGAAGAAAAATCTTCCGACTCCTGCGGGACGTGCGAGTCCTGCCGGCGGATCGGGCAGGGAACTTACCCGGACCTGATGACGGTCAGCGCCGAAACTTCCATAGGAATCGACTCCATCCGGGCCCTGGGGGCCTGGATTTCGCTGACCCCTTATGAAGGGCGCTGGAAGATCGGGCTGATCCAAGAGGCGGAACGGCTCACGGAAGAGGCGGCGCATGCCTGCCTGAAGCTGTTGGAGGAACCGCCGGAGCGCAGTCTGCTCCTGTTGACCGCCGCCGGGGCGCATCGCCTTCCGGCCACGCTGGTTTCCCGCTGTCACATCGTCCGGTGCGCTCCTCAGGGGATTCGCCGGGTCGCGCAGTTCCTCCAGGAACAGGAAGGATTGGAGTCAGCCAAAGCCCGGATGCTGGCCACTTGGGCCGGGGGCCGGCTGGGGGAGGCCCTCGAGTTTCATCGGAGACAGCGGCTGGCCGCGAAGAATGGAGCGGTGAACCAGATTTTGGCCGCCTGTCGCCAGAAGCGGCCGGAGATTCCGCTGGGGACTGCTCCTCGCCAGGAGGTGGAAGAGGCCCTCGAATGGGCGGCTGCCTGGTGGCGGGATCTGCTGCTTTTGTCCCTCGGCGGGAACCCAGACTGGGTGATTCATCAAGACCGCTTGGAGGATCTCAAGCGGGCCTTATCCACGATCCACGATCCACCCTCCACGATCCATCAGTCCCTTGACCAGGTGGAATGGACCTACTGGGTTCAGGAAGCGATCCAGAAAAACGCTTCTGCCCGGATCGCCCTGGCTACCCTGCTTTGCCGATAGCGATGGGAAAGCCCTTTTACCTGACGACCCCTCTCTACTACGTCAACGCCAAGCCGCACATCGGGCACGCCTACACGACGGTGGTGGCCGATTGCCTGGCCCGCTTGCATCGCCAGCAGGGAGAAGATGTTTTCCTGCTGACCGGCACCGATGAGCATGGGGAAAAGGTGGATCAGGCCGCGCGGGCGGCCGGGCTTTCCGCGAAGGCGTTTTCCGAAAAGACCTCGGAGACGTTCCGCGCTCTCTGGAAGCGGCTGAACATCTCTTTTGACCATTTCATCCGGACCACCGACCCCGCCCACGAAAAGACGGTGCAGGCGGTGCTAGAAAGGATTCGGCCTCAGCTTAAGCAAGGGAGCTACCGATTCTGGTACTGCCTGCCTTGCGAGACTGGCTTCGGGCTCTCAGAGATTGAGACCGCCCAGCCGGTCTGTCCGCAGTGCGGCCGGCCGGTCACCTCCGTGGAAGAGGAGGACTACTTCCTTCCCCTGGAGGAGCATCGGGTCTGGCTGAAAAATCACATCGAGCAGAACCCAGAGTTCATCCGTCCCTTAAGCCGGCGCAACGAGGTGCTGGCAATGCTGGAGAAAGAGCTGCCGGACCTTTGCATCACCCGGCCGAAGGAGCGAGTGGCCTGGGGGATCCCGGTGCCCTTTAGTTCCTCCCACGTCACCTACGTCTGGTTCGACGCTCTCTTAAACTACATCAGTGCCTTGGGATGGCCGGACGGAGAGAAATTCAACAGGTACTGGAAAGAGACTAATGGGCCAATCCACCTGATTGGCAAAGACATCCTCCGGCACCATGCTCTTTACTGGCCGATCCTCCTCCACGCGCTTGGGGTTACGCCTCCCAAGATGGTCTTCGCCCACGGCTGGTGGCTGATCAAGGGGGAGAAGATGTCCAAGTCGAAAGGGAACATCGTCGACCCGGAGGCGGTGGTGGAGGCCTACGGGCTGGACTGCTTCCGGTATTTTCTCCTGCGGGACGTCCCCTTGGGGGAGGACGGAACCTTTTCGGAAGAGGCGCTGGTCAAACGAATCAACGCGGATCTGGCCAACGACCTGGGGAATCTGGTCTACCGAACGCTGACGATGCTGGAGAAGCATTCCGGCGGCCAGATCCCCGCAGGGAGGATCGATCCGGCGTCTGAGAACGAGTGCTTGGAGATCCAGGAACGGATCGCTGCCGGGATGGCTTCAATGCTTCCCTCGGAAGCATTGAAGGCCCTATGGGGGCTGATCGGGCGGGCCAATCACCGGGTGGAGGAGACGGCCCCCTGGACTCTGGCCCGCGAGGGGAAACGGCAGGAGCTGGAACAGTTCCTCTATTGGATGGCCGAAACCCTGCGGGTTGTGGCCCTCCTGTTGCGGCCTTTTTTGCCGGACACCGCGGAGTCGATCTGGAGGCAGATCGGACTCGACACCCCGATCGATCAGGAGAGACTGCCGGACGCTTTGAAAGGGCAGGAGATTCTCAGTGGCCGGAGGATTCGGAAGGGGAATCCGCTTTTCCCGCGGCTGTCTTAAGCCGCCCCTCTGCCACCGCCCTCAGGCAGGCCTCCACCACCCTGGATTCGAACTGGGTTCCGGAGCACCGCTTCAGCTCCGCGCAGGCCTCTTCCAGCCCTAGCCGCTTCCGATACGGCCGGTCCGAGGTCATCGCGTCCAGCGTGTCGGCCACCGCGATCAGCCGGGCCTCCAGCCGGATCTGCTCCCCCTTGAGCCCCCGCGGGTAGCCGGAGCCGTCCCAGCGCTCATGCTCCTGCTCGACCATCTCGGTGACATCCTTTAGGAAGGTCAGCGGCTCCAGGATCCGGGCTCCCCGGGTCGGATGCTCTTTGATCACTTCGAATTCTTCAGGGGTCAAGGGGCCCTGCTTTGAAAGGATCGAATCGGGGATGGCGATCTTGCCCAGGTCGTGGAGCTTGCAGCCCTGTATCAGCCGCTCGATCCGTTCAGGGGAGAATCCCAGCTCTTCGGCGATCGCCTTGGCGTAGAGGGCGACGTTGTGGGCGTGATTGTAGAGGTATGGGTCCTTGGCGGAGAAGACCTCCACCAGGGCGGTCACCGTCTCCAGATAGGTTTCCTGGAGCCGTCCGTTCATGATCTCCAGGATCTTGGTCCGGTCAGTGACCTGATCCTCCAGACGCCGGTTCCATTCCAGGACCTGCTTCTTGAGCTGGTCCAGCTCGTCGGTCCGGTTCCGGAGGCGGCGGGCCAGCCCCACCAGCAGGATCGTGACGGCTCCCAATCCCACCAGACAAAAACCAACCGCGATTAGAGGAAAGGCAGTCTGCATCGTCTGCGGGCTATAGTATACTATAGCCGGTTATGGCCCCATCACCTCCGCTAGGCGACGTTC
>CAYJTC010000106.1:0-5360 GCA_964372955.1 uncultured Planctomycetia bacterium
CCGACATCATCAAGCCGGTCAAGCCGAAGACGATCGCCAAGTCGCTGGCGATCGGGAATCCGGCCGACGGCTATTACGCGGTCGACGCGATTCAGGAAACCGGCGGGTGGGGGGCGGCGGTCTCCGACGAGGAGATCGTGGAGGCGATGAAGCTGCTGGGCCAGACGGAGGGAATCTTCACCGAGACGGCCGGCGGGGTGACCCTGGCTGCCGCCCGGAGGATGATCGAGCAGAAGCGGATCCCGCGGGATGAGCCGATCGTGGTCTGCGTGACCGGCCATGGGCTGAAAACCCAAGAGGCGGTGGTGGACCACATCGGCAAGCCGATCAAGATCAAGCCGACGTTGAGTTCATTCGAGGAAGCCGTAGGTAGTAAGTTGTGAAAAAGGTGCCAGGTCTTAGACCTGGCACCTTTTAAGAGAGGAGGGCAAATGCCTGTTACCGTTCGTATCCCCACACCGTTACAGAAGCTCACCGGAGACAAGCCGGAGGTGATGGGCTCCGGGGGGACGATCTTGGAGCTGATCCAGGACCTGGAGCAGAAGTTCCCGGGACTGAAGGAGCGGCTCTGTGACCCGCAGGGCAATTTAAGGCGGTTCGTCAACGTCTACGTCAACGAGGAGGATATCCGCTTCCTGAAAGCAGAGTCGACTCCTCTCAAGGATGGGGACGAGGTCTCCATCATCCCAGCCATCGCAGGCGGCTGCGGCTATCGGAAGTCCCACGGGGACTCCCTTCGGTCGCCGCACCACGGCCCTTTGGCCAGGGGCTGATGCGCCCGGCGGTTCTTGTCATCGACATGATCGTCGACTTCACGACCGGCAGGTACGGCTCTCCCGCTGCCCGAGCGATCCGGCCCACCCTGGCCCGGCTCCTTTTCAAGGCCCGACGGGCGAAGGTGCCGGTCCTTTACTGTCAGGACAGCCACAGCCCGGCCGATGGTGAACTCAAGGTCTGGGGCCCCCACGGGCTGTTCGGAACGGCCGGGGCCAAGACCGATCCGGCGTTGGCGCCGAAGAAAAGTGAACCGGTGATTCCCAAGCACACCTTCGACGCTTTCTTCGGGACCGACCTGGAGGAGCGCCTGGAGGAGCTGAGGGTCGATACCCTAGTCCTGACCGGGGTGGCCACCGAGATCTGCGTGCAGAATACCGCCGCCGGCGCCTTCTTCCGGGGGTACAAGGTGATTATCCCTCTGGATGGGACCGCCGGGTTGACCCCTGAAGCCCATCGCCAGGGGTTGGATTACATGAAGAAGATCTTCGGCGCCAAGATCACCGATCTGGGCCGGTTGGCCGCGTCATGGCGATGAGCTCCCCTTCCTTCCACATCGCCACCGCCGAGCAGATCAAGAAGGGGCAGACCACCGACATCTATTTCGTCCGGACCCGGGAGATCCTCAAGGCCAGGGGGCTGGATCGCCGCCGCGGGGTGGCGGAGTTCACCGTGGGGGAACTCCCTTGGGACTGGGGGATCTTCTGCGGGTTGGAGGAGGTTCTGGTTCTGATGGAAGGGATTCCGGTGGACGTGGAGGCGGTCCCGGAAGGAACCTTGTTTTCGGCGCGCGATACAAACGGTGTCCGGGTCCCGGTGATGGTGGTGGAGGGCCCTTACGGGAGTTACTGTCTCTACGAGACGCCGATGCTGGGGTTGATCTGCCAGGCGACCGGTGTGGCCACCCAGGCGGCCCGGCTCCGTCAGGAGGCCGGGCCGGCCCAGATCCTGGCCTTCGGGATCCGCCGGATGCACCCGGCCATCGCTCCGATGCTGGACCGGGCCTCTTACATCGGGGGGTGCGACGCCGTCTCCAGCTTGATCGGGGCTGCGGCGATCGGAAAGGAGCCGCGAGGCACGATGCCGCATGCCCTGATCGTGTGCTTCGGGGATCCGAAGGCCGCCTGGAAAGCGTTCGACGATCTGATGCCTCCCTCCGTCCCTCGAGTGGCCTTGGTCGACACCTATTCCGACGAGAAACAGGAGGCGCTGATGGCGGCTGCTGCTTTGGGCAAGCGCCTCCAAGGGGTCCGCCTGGACACCCCCAGTTCCCGACGGGGGGACCTGCCCGACCTGGTGCGGGAGGTGCGGTGGGAGCTGGATCTGAGGGGCTATCGCCATGTGAAGATCATCGTCTCCGGAGGGATCGGAGAGGGAGAGATCGCGCCCCTCCTTCAGGCCGGGGCGGATGGTTTCGGCGTCGGCACGGCGATCTCCAACGCCCCCACGGTCGACTTCGCGATGGATCTGGTGGAGATGGAGGGCCGCCCCTGCGCCAAGCGGGGAAAGTTCGGGGGGCGGAAGATGCCCTGGCGGTGTCCCAAATGCTTAAGGGTCGAGGTTCACCCTCGCATGAAAGGCGCGATGAAATCAGCGACGGCTCCCCGATGTCGAGGATGCCGTAAATGGAAGATGGAGCCGCTGTTGCGCCCGGTCCTGAAGTCGGGGAAACGGGTAGGGAAGTCACCCTCGGTGGATCAGATTCGCCGGATGGTGCTGGCTCAATTGAAGAGGTTAATCTATGGCTAAAAGGATTGTTCAACTGATCTTTCCGCAGAAGCTGATCAAGAAGCCGGTGATCTACACCATGGCTTTGAAATATCAGGTCGTCCCCAACGTGCGCCGGGCCAAGGTCACCGAGACGGTCGGGGAGATGGTTCTGGAGCTGGAGGGGACCAAGGAGAACCTGGAGAAGGGGGTCCGGGACCTGATCCGCCAGGGGATCAAGGTGGAGCCGGTGGTCGGAGACATCATCGAGTAGAAACAGTTTATGAGTATGTGAGTTTGTGAGTTTATGAGAAAGGACTCAGATACTCAGAAACTCAGAGACTCAGAAACTCTTGAAGGATGACGAGCTTTTAGCAGGCGTAGTTGGCCGGGATCCGGAGGCGTTCCGGACGCTGATGGAACGTCACGGAGCCCGAGTGATCAACTTGGCCTTCCGGTTCCTGGGCACGGTGGCCGACGCGGAAGACGTCGCCCAGGACGTGCTGCTTGCCCTGTATCAGCGCCCCCCCCGATGGGACCCCTCCGCCAAGCTCTCCACCTGGCTTTACCGCGTCACCGTCAACCGCTGCCTGGACCTTCTGCGAAGGCCGGGCTCGGGTCGCCGGACCCTCTCTTTGGACGCCCCCGGGGAGGAGGAAGGTTCTCCATTGGCCGAGCGGCTTCCCGATCCGTCGGCCGTCTCTCCTCGCGAAAGAATCGCTCAGGCGGAGCAGGCGATCCTCGTCCGCCAGGCGGTGGCGGCGTTGCCGGCGGATTTAAGGACGCCCCTTATTCTCTCCACCTTTGAGGAGCTCTCCCACGAGGAGGTTGGCCGAATCCTTCAGCTCACTCCCAAGGCGGTCGAGCGCCGCCTCGCGCGAGCCCGCGCAATCCTCAAGTCCCGCCTTCAGCCCTACCTGTAAACCCAAAAGGGGTCAGACCCCACGGGGTCAGACCCCTTTTCCTGTTGGGCTCCAGGATAGGGGATTTAGGGGTGTCCACTTTTAAACCTTAAATCCCTTAAAACCTGTCCACTTTTAATTCTTAGATGACAAGTTTACTCTTCATGTTTGACAGAGGATGGTATTGGCATGTACGATATGAACAGTGAGCGCGGCAATGATCCGTCCTGGATGGGGGCGACAAAAGAATTTTGTGAAGTTGGGAGCGGCATTTTGTGCCCTCGCTTTTCTGGGGGCCATTCACTACTGCGCCCTGGAAGCGTTCGCTGCAGAGCTGTCGCACCACGAGAGCCCTTTCCATTCCGAGGCTGCAGGCCACGGTCACGACTCAGGGCTCCCGACCCGCGGTGACGATGGTGTGCTTTGCTGCGTAGCGCTTCAGGCTATTCTCGGCCCCAGAACAGACTTGGGGGTTGCAAAGCCCGATGCGCCGGTTTTCCAAGTCTCCGCATTGCATGCCCGACAACCAGAGCTTCAGGCCGACCTGTTCCCTGCAACAAGCGGCCCAAGTCCTCCCATACGGGATCCGGTCCCGCGCACTCCGTTTTACCGCACGACCTTCGCCAGCCACGCGCCTCCGCTCTGCCTTGCCTAGTCTGACTCTCTAGGTTTTTCCGAGAGTCCCTTTCGTAAATTTTCCGTCATCCTTACCCTAAACTTTTTCTCCTGTGATATTGGTTCAAGGAGGCCGCGGATGTATTCCAAACCGGACTCGTTCTGTAAGGTGGACATGGCAGATGGGTAGAATCTCGCTCTTTCTTGCCGTGATCGTCAGCGTCGCCATTTCCGGTTGTGCTTCGGTCCCGCGAAATGCTGGCTTTGAAGCCGTCGAGCAGGTCGCTCGGCAGCGCACGGGCTCGCGCGTGCATTGGAACCAGGGGCGACATGAGGATCTCGCGGTGGCGCAGGCCATTCAGTCGAAGCTGGAGAAGGTGCTCTCCGTGGAGGACGCGGTGCAGATCGCCCTGCTGAGCAACAGCGGCCTCCAGGCGACGTTCGAGGAACTGGGGATTGTCCAGGCCGACCTGGTGCAGGCCGGCTTGTTCCGCAATCCGGTTTTTGCGGGCCACGCGCGGTTTCCGGATCGATCCGGGGAATCCACCAACACGGAGTTTTCCGTGTCGCTGGACTTCCTGGATTTGCTGCTTCGGCCGCTGCGCAAGAAGCTGGCGGCTGCGCAGTTCGAGCAGGCGACGCTTCGGGTGAGCGACGCCGTGGTGAATCTCACCGCCGACGTGCGGTCCGCCTACTACACCCTCCAGGCCGCAAGCCACACCCAGGCGATGCTGGAGACGGTTGTGCAGGCCGCCCACGTCGCCGCGGAGTTGGCCGAGCGCCAGCACGCTGCCGGGAACATCAACGATCTGGAGCTGGCCAACGAACAGGCGGCCTTCCAGCAGGCGAAGCTGGATCTGACGCGCGCTGAAGCCCAAGTGCTGGCGGCCCGGGAGCGCCTAAACCGCCTCATGGGCCTTGGGGCCGGCCCGACTTGGAGGATCTCGCAACAATTGCCGCAACTGCCTGGGCCAGAGCCTTCCGCCAAGGAGTTGGAAGCTGTTGCTCTGGCCCAGCGCCTGGATCTGGCCGCCGCGCGAAAGGAGATCCAGGTGCGCGAGCAAGCCCTGGCGCTGGCTCGACGCGGGGTCATCCCGCAGGTGAATGCGGGTCTGGACACCGAGCGGGATCCGGATGGCACGCGGGTGACCGGACCCTCTTTCGAAGTGGAACTTCCCGTATTTGATAGGAAGCAAGCTCCGATTGCCCGCGCTCAGGCTGAACTTCGACAAAGCCAGCGGCGGCTGGCGGCGTTAGAAACCCAGGTGCGCTCCGAAGTCCGGTCGGCGCGGGATCGCCTCCGGATCGCCCGCCAGTTGATTGAACGGTATCGCGACAGCGTGATCCCCCTTCGGGAGCGGA
>CAYJTC010000107.1:0-5355 GCA_964372955.1 uncultured Planctomycetia bacterium
AAATTAAGCTCCCGTTTTCTCTGCATCGTCAAAAGGGGTCAGGCACTTTCTGACAGTTCCTGCTTGCGCTGCATCTTACCAACCCCCCGGTCGAAGAACAGCCAGGACGGCGCCGGTCACCAGCACGTTGGCCATGGCAAGCGGGAACAAGATCTTCCAGCCCAGGCGCATCAGCTGGTCGTACCGGAATCGGGGCAAAGTCCAGCGGATCGTCATGAAAAGCCAGCAAAAGATCAACACCTTGAAGCTGAAGCTGGCCACCCCCAGCCCGGCGGTGGCCCACGGGTTGACGGGGATAAACGCCCCCCACGGAAAGTGGAATCCATCCGGGAGCAGATACGGCACCTGCCAGCCGCCGAAGAACAGGGTGGTGGCCAGGCAGGCGACCATCACCGTCTCGACGAAATCGGTCAGGAAGAACATCCCGAACTTCATCCCGCTGTACTCGACGAAATAGCCGATGATCTCGCTCTCGCCCTCGGGCAGGTCGAAGGGGACCCTCTTGGTCTCGGCCAGCGCGGCCGTGAGAAAGACGAAGAAGGCCACCGGCTGAAGGAAGATCCCCCACATCGGCAGCCAGCCTCCGAATAAGGTTCGCCCCTGCCCCCGGACCAGCTCCTGCAGGTCCAGGGTTCCGAAGATCATCACCACCCCCACGATGGCGATCCCCAGCGCGATCTCATAGGAGATCATCTGGGCCGAGGCCCTTAAGGCCCCCAGGAAGGCGTAGTTGCTCCGGGAGGCGAAACCGGCCAGGATTACCCCGTAGACCCCCAGGGAGAGCATCGCGAAGATGTAAAGGAGAGCCACGTCGATCTTGGCCACCTGCAGCTCAATCACCCGCTCCCCGATCACCAGCCGGTCCCCGAATGGAATCCCGGCAAAGGCGGCCAGGGCAAAAAAGACTGAGAGGAAGGGGGCCAGGGTGTGGAGGAACCGGTTGGCGTTGGCCGGGATGAAATCCTCCTTGGCGAACATCTTGACCGCGTCGGCCAACGGGTGGAACAGCCCGAACAACCGGATTCCGAAGATCGAAGCCCGGTTGGCCCCGATCCGATCCTGCATCACCGCCGACTGCTTGCGTTCCACCCAGGTATGGAGGCCGGCCAGGTTGAGCACCCCGAAGAAGACGATGCCGGCCAGCACCATCTTGATGAGAAGGTCAATGCCGGTCATGGTGAGCTTGTCGAACCATGACCGATTCGTCCTTCGACAAGCTCAGGACGATCGGTTTTGTTAATCGGCGCCCTCTGCAAGCCCAATTTCTCATAAGTCATTCCCGCCCTCGATCAGAGGTCCTCGCGTACGCGAGGAGGGTAAACTCCAGCGGGAATCCTCCTTGCTGATCGGATCCTCGCGTACGCGAGGATGACTTTTCAGCGCCGCCCCGGCCAAGCCCAGCTTCTCATAGGTCAGCCCGGCGAAGGCCGGGATCGAGTTTCCTAAGGCAGCGAAGATTTCCTGAGGGGATTTCCAGCGAATGGGAATCTCCAGCCGGCGGGCCAGCTCCAGCAAGATCTCCCATTCCGGCCTCGAGTCGGCCAGCGGGTCAAAGGCCTTCACGATCCGCTGAGCCCGGTTGTGGCAGTTGACGAAAACCCCCTCCTTCTCTGCGAAGACGGCGCTGGGCAGAACCCAATGGGCATAGCGGGAGGTTCCGTTCTCATTGGATCCGACGAAAACGAACTTCTCCAAACCCTGAGCCAGCTTCTTGACCGTCTCTTCACCAAACAAAGCCACTAGATCGTGCCCGAATATCCAGAGGGATCTGATCCGGCCGGAGACAGCCCGCTCAATAATCTGACTAGCTGTGCACCGTTCGTCCTGAGCCCGCCGTTCCCCTTCGACAAGCTCAGGGCGAACGGCGGAGTCGAAGGACGAACTCGCTAGTCCAACCAGAACCGTGCCGGCGGTGTTCGGGTTCTTGTCCGCCTTCAGCAGGAAATTGTCGCTGGTTCCCGGCTGGGCGGGCACAGCCGCCGTCACCTGCGAGATCCCCAACGACTCCTTGAAAATCTGCTGGATCAGAAAAAGCTCCTCGCTGGTCAACTGGGCTGAGGCCAACACCCCGACCGTCCCCTGTTTCCCCTCCGCTTTCGCGCCGGCCAATCCGGCCGTTATTTCGGCAAGCGCCTTCTCCCACGAAGTCTCCGCGCCGCGGAACAGCACCTTCCGCAACCGGCCCTGGTCGATGAACTTGTAGCCGTACCGGCCCTCGTCACACATCCACCATTGGTTGACCTCCGGGTTGTACCGGGGCTTAACCCGCATCACCCGGGCTCCATCGGCCAGGTGGGGGCGGTTCGTCACATAGTGGAGATCGATGTTGCAGCCCTGGGAGCAGCCGGTGCAGACCGAGGGGGAGCTGGAAAGGTACCAGACCCGGCATTTGAACCGGAAATCCCGGTCGGTCAGCGCCCCCACGGGGCAGATGTCCACCACGTTGCCGGAATAATTGTTGTTCAGCTCCTTGTCCGGGTAAAGCCCAATCACCGTCCGATCGCCTCGGTTGAAGATCCCCAGATCCCCGGTTTGGCTTATCTCATCGGTGAACCGGACGCACCGGGAGCAGAGGATGCAGCGCTCCGCGTCCAGCATGACGGTGGGACCCAGCGGGACCGCCTTGGGCTTCTTCACCTTCTCCTCGCGAAAGCGAGGATCATACAATCCATACTGCATGTAGAAGTTCTGCAGGTCGCACTCCCCGGACTGGTCGCAGACCGGGCAGTCCAGAGGATGATTGATCAGTAGGAACTCCAGCACCGACTGCCGGCCCTGCTCCACCTTCGGGTTCTTCGTATGGACCACCATCCCGTCGGCCACCGGCGTGTTGCAGGCGATCTGCAGTTTCGGGGCCTTCTCCACCTCCACGAGGCAAATCCGGCAGTTGCCGGCGATGGAGAGGCCCGGGTGATAGCAGTACCGGGGGACGAAGATCCCCAGCTGCTCCGCGGCCTGGATCACCGTCGTGCCCAGCTCAACTGTAACTTGCTTCCCATCAATCGTTAATGTAGGCATTGACTCTCATTCGTCATTCCCCCGCAAAGGGGAATCCGATCCTCACTTTCGTGAGAGCCTGCCCTCGGCTCGACCGAGGGATGACATCTCCTTATGAGCAATCTCGCACTTCCCGGTTTGGATGTGATGCTCGAACTCGGAGCGGAACTTCTGGATGTACGACTGCACCGGCCAGGCGGCGGCATCAGCGAAGACGCAGATCGTCTTCCCTTCCATGTTCCCAGCCACCGAGAGCAGAGTCTCCAGGTCCTGCGGGCGGCCTTCCCCCTTGAGAATCCGGTTCATGATCTTTAAGACCCACCCGGTCCCCTCCCGGCAGGGGGAACATTGCCCGCACGACTCATCGGCGAAGAAGTGGGCCGCACTCCAGAGGGCCTGCACGATGCAGGTGGTTTCATCCATCACAATGACGCCGGCCGAACCGGCCATGGTGCCGGCCGCCATTAAGGAATCGAAATCCATCGCCACGTCGATCTCATCCGCTTTCAAGATCTTGGCGGAGATCCCGCCGGGAATGACCGCTTTGAGATTCTTGCCGTCTCGGACGCCTCCGGCATATTTGAAAATCAGATCCCGCAGGGTCACCCCCACCGGCGCCTCGTAAAGCCCCGGCCGGACCACCTGCCCGCAGAGGCTGAACAGCCGGGTCCCTCCCTGCTTGGCGGTGCCTAGTTTAGCAAACCATTCCGGCCCGTTGCGCAGGATCGGCGGCACGCAGGCCAGGGTCTCCACGTTGTTGACGATCGTCGGGCACTTGAACAGCCCGGAGATGGCCGGAAATGGGGGCTTGAGCTTGGGGAACCCCTTGCCTCCTTCGAGCGAAGTCAGCAGAGCCGTCTCTTCCCCGCAGATGTAGGCCCCGGCCCCTCGATGGATCACAACCTCCAGGTCAAACTCGGTCCCCTGAATGTTCTTGCCCAGCCAGCCCCGCGAATAAGCTTCTTCCACGGCCTTCGAGAACCGCTGGAACGGACGCACATACTCACCCCGGATGTAGACGTAGGCCTTGTGGGAGCCGATGGCATAGGCGGCGATGATCATCCCCTCAATCAGGGCATGCGGGTCCCGCTCCAAGATGTACCGGTCCTTGAAGGTGCCCGGCTCCCCTTCATCAGCGTTCACCACCAGGAAGATCGGCCTGGCGCTTTCCTTCGGGATAAAACCCCATTTCCGGCCGGTGGGAAAGCCGGCGCCTCCGAGGCCTCTTAAGTTGGATTTGGTGACCATGTCGATCACCTCCCGCGGGGGCATGGAGAGGGCTTTCTTGGCCGCCTGGTACCCGCCATCCGCCGCGTAGGCGTCGAACCAGGTCCCTTCGGCGTTCTTGAACCGCTTTGAGAGGACCGGCCCCTCGGTCGAAACATAGGCAAATGGGGACGTCCTAGAAAGGGACACCCTATCAAGTGGGGTGTCCCCTTTAGGGACGTCCCCCAGGACATGGTCCAGCAGGTTGTCCACTATCTCCGGAGTGAGCGGCCCGACGTACCGGTCGTTCACCTGAGCCACCGGAGCCGACTCGCAGGCGCACAGGCATTCCACCGTCGAGAGAGTCACCTTCCCATCCGGCGTGGTCTGCCCCACCCCGATTCCCAGTTTTTCTTCCAGCTGAGCCACCACCCGTTTGGCCCCTTTGAGCAGGCACGGCAAAGTGGTGCAAACCTGGATGTGGTGTTTGCCGATCGGCTGGGTGTGGAACAGGGTGTAGAAGGAGACCAGTTCCCGAATATGGACAACCGAAACCCCTACCTTCTCCGCGACCCAGGCCTCCCCCTCCGGCGGAATATGGCCCACCTTCTGCTGAACCAGCCACAACAGCGGCAGCATCGCCGCCCGCTTTTCCTCGTACCGGGAGATGATCTCGTCGGCTTTGGATTCCAAAACGTCATCCTCGCGAAAGCGAGGATCCGGTCTTAAATTGTCAATCCCGTCTGTCATCTTTCATTCCCACGCTCTACCGTCATTCCCGCCCTCGTTTACACGAGGGTAAACTCCAGCGGGAATCCCACCTAAAATCTCTGGATACAAATCTTTCAGGGCCGGATTTGACTCCCGTATCAATTCAAGCTTCCACTCTCGATTCCAATGTTTGAGCCTTTTCTCTCGCACAATGGCATCTTCCACAGATGGGAACTCCTCAAAAAAAAGCTGTTCGTGAAGTCCGTACTTCTTGGTAAAACCATCCACCAAATCCTGCCTATGTTCATAAACACGCCGCACAAGATCGTTGGTAACCCCAATGTAGAGGGTCGGCCTGCGGTTACTCATGATGTAGACGTAGTAACTCATGCTGATCACCCTACCTATCATTTTATAGAATTATTCTTTGCTTCTTCTCCG
>CAYJTC010000108.1:0-5106 GCA_964372955.1 uncultured Planctomycetia bacterium
TTCGACCCTTCGACTTTGCTCAGGATCAGCACGAACGGTTTTGCATGAGTCGTGCGATTAATGAGGTTGCGGTGGCCCTTGAACGGCTTGCGGGGCTCCGACGGCCGCCTCCAGCTTGACCACTTCTTTCTTCGGGCTGACCTTCCAGAACTGGGGCAGCACCTGCTCCCAGTTGGCCAGAAACTCCTGGGCCCGGACAGAGCCGGTCACCTCGGCGTGACGCAGGATCATCGACCTCAAAAACTGCTGGTCCTCCGGATCCTCCACCCGCTGAAGCTCAACAAGAGCCGGGTTGTATCGCTGAGGGAAGGTTCCCTCCGAATCCAAGACGAAAGCCAGCCCGCCGGTCATGCCTGCCCCGAAGTTCCGGCCGGTGGCCCCCAGCACCGCCACGACACCGCCGGTCATGTACTCGCAGCCGTGATCCCCTATTCCTTCCACGACGGCCCGTCCGCCGGAGTTGCGCACGCCGAACCGCTCGCCGGCCCGGCCGTTGACGTAGAGAGCCCCGCCGGTGGCCCCATAAAGAACGGTGTTGCCTACCAGGACCAGATCCTCCGCCTTGGCCTGAACCCGGGGGTTGGGCTTGATCACGATTTCCCCGCCGTGCATCCCTTTTCCGACGTAATCGTTGGCATCTCCGGTCAGAATCAGGCGCACCCCGTTGATCAGGAAGGCGCCCAACGACTGGCCGGCGGAGCCAGAAAGCTGAACCTCGATCTGGGAGCCGCCCGGCAGGCCGGCGTCCCCGTAGCGAAGGGCGATCTCATGGGAAAGCCGGGTGCCGATCGCCCGCTGATGATTCTTGACCGGATAGCGCAGGGTCACCCGCCCTCTTCCCTCCAGCGCGGGGCGAGCCTCGGCCAAGATCTGTTCATCCAGAGGGGTGTCCCCTGGCCGGTCGTTGCGGGCCACCTGGCACCGTTTCGGCCGGGCGCCGGTGGGATCCGGGTCGGCCAGCAGAGCGGACCAATCGATCGTGGACCATTTCGGATGCTGGCGGGCTGCTTCTTTGACCTTCAACAGGTTGACCCGGCCGATCAGATCATCCAGCGACCGGTATCCCAGCAAGGCCAGGATCTCCCGGACCTCCTGAGCGATTAAGGTAAAGAAATTCACCACCAGGTCCGGCGGCGACTTGAACTTCAGCCGCAGCTTCGGGTCCTGGGTGGCCACCCCGACCGGACAGGTGTTCAGGTGGCACTGGCGGACCATGCAGCAGCCGGCGGCCACCAGGGCCGCGGTGCCGAAGTTGAACGATTCGGCCCCGAACAGGGCCGCCATCATGATGTCCCGGCCGGACTTCATCCCTCCGTCGGTGCGGACCACAATCCGGCCCCGCAGGTCGTTGGCCACCAGGACCTGCTGGGTCTCGGCCACCCCCAGCTCCCAGGGGGAGCCGGCATTCTTGATCGAGGAGATGGGGCTGGCCCCGGTGCCCCCATCGTGGCCGGCGATATGGACCACATCGGCGTACCCTTTGGCGACACCGGCGGCGATCGTGCCGACCCCGGCTTCCGACACCAGCTTCACGCAGACCTGCGCCTTGGAGTTGGCCTGTTTTAAGTCGTAGATCAGCTGGGCCAGATCCTCGATTGAGTAGATGTCATGGTGCGGCGGCGGGGAGATCAACGTGACACCGGGCACCGAGTGACGCACTCGGGCGATCTCCTCCGAAACCTTGTGGCCGGGAAGCTGGCCTCCCTCTCCTGGCTTGGAGCCCTGCGCGATCTTGATCTCCAGCTCCCGGGCGCTGGCCAGATATTCCGGGGTGACACCGAACCGGCCGGAGGCCACCTGCTTGATCCCGCTGTTGGCCGAATCCCCATTGGGCAGCGGCTTGAACCGGACCGGATCCTCACCCCCCTCGCCGGAGTTGGATTTTCCGCCGATCCGGTTCAAGGCGATCGCCAGGCACTCATGGGTTTCCTTGGAGAGGGCTCCGTACGACATGCCGGCGGTGCAGAACCGTTTGCGGATCGCCTCAACCGGCTCTACCTGGTCGACCGGGATCGGTTTTCGGTCTGAACTAAACTCCAGCAGGTCCCGCAGGCAGATCGGCTCCCGTTGATTGATCAGCTCGGCGTATTCCAGGTAATCGGACCAGCCGTTCGTGTGGACCGCGGTGTGGAGGGCATCCAGCACCTGGGGACTGAAGGCGTGCAGCTCTCCGTCCCGCCGGAACCGATAGAATCCGCCCGGGTCGAGAGTAGGGACAGCCCCCGACGGGGACACTCCACCCTGTGGGGTGTCCCCTCGGGGGCTGTCCCCGTAGGCGGAGGCGTGCAAGACCAGCAGATCCTTGGCCAACAGGTCGAAGCCAACCCCTCCGATCCGGGAGACGGTGCCGGTGAAGCAGGTGTCGATCACTTCGTTATTCAGGCCGATCGCCTCGAAGATCTGGGCTCCCCGGTAGCTGGAGACGCAGGAGATTCCCATCTTGGACATGATCTTCAAGATCCCATCCTCGATCGCCTTCTTCGCGTTCGCCCAGGCCTGCTCGAGCGGGACTGCCTTGATCGATCCGGTGGAGACCGCCCACCGGATCGCCTGAAACAGCCCGTAAGGGTGGATCGCCGCCGCCCCGTAGCCGATCAGCAGGGCGAAGTGATGCATGTCCCAGACCTGCGCCGTCTCGCAGACAATCGAGGCCCTCATCCGTTTGCCCTGCCGGATCAGGGAATGGTGAACCGCCCCTACTGCCATTGGCATTGGAATCGCCGCAAGAGCTGCGTCGATCCCCCGGTCGGTTAAGATCAAAATGGAGTGGCCTGCGCCTACACCGGCGGAGGCCGCCTCGCAGAGCCGGTTCAGGGCCTTCTTCAAGGCCCCGGGCCCGCTGCCGGCAGGGAACAGGACCGGCAGGCGGATCGACCGAAAAGCCGGGTCAGTCAGATTCTCCACCCATTGAAGTTCCGGCTCGGTCAGGACCGGAGAACCGAACTTGATCCACCGGGCATGCTCGGGGCTTTCCTCCAACATCGATCCCCGGGCCCCCAGCGCGGTGTTCAGAGACATCACCAGCTTCTCCCGCAGGGGATCGATCGCCGGGTTGGTCACCTGAGCGAACAGTTGCTTGAAGTAGGTGGAGATCACCCGGGGCCGGGTGGACAGGATCGCCAGCGGCGCGTCATCCCCCATCGAGCCGACCGGCTCCTTGCCGGTTTCCGCCATTGCCTTGACGATAAATTGGAGATCCTCCTGGGTCAGCCCGCATGCTTTCAAAACAAACAGGGACGTCCCTAAAGGGGACACCCCAGCCGGTGGGGTGTCCCCTTGGGGGCTGTCCCCAATGACCGGTTTGCCTTCGTTGAGTTTCAGGATGTCGGCCCGGAGCATCTGGTCCTTGACCCAGACTGGGTAGGGCTTGCGGACCGCCAGCTCGTGCTTGATCTCTTCGTCCCGGAGCAGTTTCTTGCGGGCGGTGTCCACCGCCAGGATTTTCCCGGGCCCCAGACGGCCCGACTCGATCACCTGGGACTCATCGATGTTGACGATCCCCACCTCGGAGCCGACGATCACCAGCCCGTCCCGCGTCACCTTGTACCGGGCAGGGCGCAGGCCGTTCCGGTCCAGGGTGGCGGCGGCCACGACCCCGTCGGTAAAGGCCAGCGCCGCCGGGCCGTCCCACGGCTCGGAGAGGCAGGCCTGGAACTCAAAGAAGGCCCGGACCTTCGGCTCCATCCCCGGCATATTCTGCCAGGCCTCCGGAACCAGGATCGTCATCGCGTGAAGGAGACTGTAGCCGGAAGCGACCAGCAGCTCCAGGGCGTTGTCCAACATCGCCGAGTCGGATCCGCCGGCCTGGATGATCGGGATCAAATCCTGGATCTTGCTTCCCCAGACCGGGGATTTCAGCTCCGGCTCCCGGGCCCGCATCCAGTTCCGGTTGCCCAACAGGGTGTTGATCTCCCCGTTGTGGCCCAGGTACCGGAACGGCTGGGCCAGGACCCAGTTCGGGAAGGTGTTGGTGGAATACCGCTGATGGAACAGGCCGATGGCCGTCTCAAAGGCCGGGTCGGTCAGATCCTCATAAAAAGAGGAAAGCTGCGGGGCGACCAGCAGCCCCTTGTAGACGATCGTCCGGGAAGAAAATGAGGGGATGTAGCTGTTCTCCAGCCGGGCCTGGATGAAGGCCTTCTCGATCAGCCGCCGGGTGTAGTACAGGTGCCTCTCGAACTCAGAACCGGTGTCAGGCACCGGCTTTCGGCCGGAGCCAGACACCGTTGGTCTACCGACCAACAAGTGCTGAATCGCCGGCATGGTGGAAAGGGCCTTTTCCCCCAGCGCCTCCGGGTTGACCGGCACCTCCCGCCAGCCATAAAGAATGAGCCCTTGCTCCCGGACGATTCGGTCCACGATCCCCTTAGCAGCCAGCCGGGCGCTGGGGTCCTGCGGCAGGAAAAAGACCCCCACCGCCAGGTCGGTTCCGTTGGCTTGCTTGACCCCCAGCTTGGCCAGCTCCCGGCCGAACAGCTTCCGGGGGATCTGAGTCAAGATCCCGGCCCCGTCGCCGGTCTTGGCGTCAGCGGAGACCGCCCCCCGGTGGGTCACGCAGCAGACCCCCTGGATCGCCATCCGCAGAATCCGGTGGCTGGGCCTTCCCTGCACGTCGGCGATAAAGCCGACCCCGCAGGAGTCCCGCTCGAACTCCGGCCGCCACAAGGTGTTCTTGTTCATCGTTTCATCCCTAGACACAAAGAGCAAAGACCGAAAGGGCCCTTGCTCACCTCCAAAAATACCACATCACCGTCGACAAAGCAAGCGCTACTTCAGGCAATCCGGCTTACGCGAAGACGGCGACTTTGTCCCCCAGGTCCAGGACTTCGATCACCGGGCCCAACTCCTTGCCCCGGAAGGCTTCGCTGGACAAAAAAAGACCGCTTCACGGAAGGTTCCTCATCGCTTATTCAAGTAGTCTAGTACCCATCTCATAAACCCATCCGTCATTCCCGCCCTCGATCGGAGTCGAGGGCAGGCTCCAGCGGGAGATCCTCGCGTACGCGAGGACGCGAAGCGTCGTCCTCGAAATTCTTTATCGAGGACCGAAAGATTTGATCCTCGCTCCTCGATCCCCCTTTTCAGGGGGACAGTCGAGGACAAGCT
>CAYJTC010000109.1:0-5087 GCA_964372955.1 uncultured Planctomycetia bacterium
TTGGCGGACAGGGTCCTGGTTCCATGATGGGGCAAGGGGGCGAAGGGGAGGAGGAAGGGCAATCAGCGGAGCAGGAAAGCGACGCTGAGACCAGCGGGGCTGAGGAGTCTGCTCCTTCCGCGGAAACCGGCGCTGAGACCGCCGGCGCTGAGACCGTGGAATAATGGAATAAGTTGAGACCTGATACCATGCTTGTCCTTTTAGTGGAAGATCAACTGGATGTCCTGGATTGCATGCGGCTCTATCTGGGGGAGCGGGGGCATGAGGTGCATACCGCCGCTACCGCCCAGGAGGCGCTGGCCTGGCTGAACTGTGCGACCCCGGATCTGGCGGTCGTCGACATGCTGCTTCCGCGCGGCCATGGCCGCCAGGTGGTTCAGGAGATTGCTTCGCGCGCAGCGCGGGCTCGCAATGACGGAAGAGAAGTGAGGCCCACCCGGGTGGTGGTGGTCACCGCCTGCGACGACCTGAACCTGCGCCGGGAGATGCTGAGCTTGGGGGTGACCGATTATCTGTTCAAGCCGATCACCGTCCGGGAGCTGGATGCGCTCTTCGCCGAGGCAGCCCCGCTGGAGAAACCGGAAGAGCAGCCGTAGAGTCTCAGAAGCTATCTCACAAACATATAGTCATCCTCGCGAAGCTTGTCCTCGACTGTCCCCCTGAAAAGGGGGATCGAGGAGCGAGGATCAGATCTTTCGGTCCTCGATAAAGAATTTCGAGGACGACGCTTCGCGTCCTCGCGTACGCGAGGATCTCCCGCTGGAGCCTGCCCTCGACTCCGATCGAGGGCAGGTCCTTTCGTACCAGAAGATTTTGGGGCAGTTGACAGACGCGGGAAATACGACTACTCTGGCCCATTATCAGAGACTCTTGGAATCGGCTTTCCTGATCCGGGGTCTTCCAAAGTGGTCGGGCAGGGCGATTCGGCGGCGCAGCTCGAGCCCCAAGTGGCTGCCGCTCTCTACGGGGTTGGTGACGGCGTTGGCAGGTCGGTCGTTTGAGGAGGTCCGGCGCGAGCCGGAGGCGTGGGGGAGACTGGTGGAGCTGGCGGTCGGGGCCCATTGGGTGAATGAGGGTGTGGCTCAAGGAATAGAGGTGTTTTATTGGCGAGAGGGCAACCACGAGGTCGATTTCGTCATTCGCAAGGGCAATAAAAGTTTGGCCATCGAAGTCAAAAGCGGCAGGAAACGACCGCTGCTCTCCGGCCTTTCGGAGTTTACCCGGCGATACCCTTCTTCCAAGACACTCGTGGTGGGTCGTTCGGAGCTGCCTCTTCGGACGTTTCTCGAGGCGCCGATCCGGCGCTGGCTGGAATGAAGCTGGCTATGACGATGGGATGCCTCCTGGCAATGGCGTCTGTGGCGCAAGCCGAGTACAGCGAGGGGATGGAAGCGTACCGGAAGGCCTGGGGGGCGTACGCCGCGCAGCGGTTCGAGGAAGCCGACCGGTGGGCCCAGCGGGCGGTGAAAGCCGATCCTGAGAACGGGCATGCCTTCTCGCTGATGGGGGAGCTGGCCTACCTGCGGCACGACCTCAAGCAAGCCCGGGAATCGTGGGAAAAGGCGCTGGCGCTCAATCCTCAGCTTGGCGGTCCGCTCAAGGAGCAGATCGCCCAGGCGCAGATGGAAATGGAGCTGGAGAGGGAGATGAGAGAGGCATCATTGTCATCCTCCAGTTCGACTGGAGGATCGGATTCCCGCTGGAGCCTGCCCTCGACTCCGATCGAGGGCGGGAATGACAATAATCTGGTCATTCGGGTGCCGAAGGATCTGCCGGCGGAACAGGAGCAGGCGATCTTAGCAACCCTTTCGCAAGCGATGGAGGGGTTGGAGCCGTACTTTCAGTGCCGGGTGAAGAGGCCACTGACTGTCCTGATCTACCCGAGGGAGGTATTTTATGGGGACGGTTTGCACATGCCGACCGAGGTGCTGGGGCTGTTTGACGGAAAGATCCGGATCCCGGCGTCTCCCGGTCGTCCTGAGCAAGCCGGCCGTTTCCCTTCGACAGGCTCAGGGCGAACGGCCGGCGCGTCTCCCGGTCGTCCTGAGCAAGCCGGCCGTTTCCCTTGGACAGGCTCAGGGCGAACGGCCGGCGCGTCGAAGGACGACTCGCTGGCTCCGGTGATTTGGCATGAGTACGCTCACGCGGTGGTGTACGATTTGAGCCATGGGCGGGCTCCCCGCTGGCTGCAGGAGGGGCTGGCTCAGGAAGCGGAGAGACTGGCGAAGGCCGCTGTCCTTCGACAAGCTTCCTTCGACTCCGTTCGCCCTGAGCAAAGTCGAAGGGCGAACTCCGCTCAGGACGAGCGGCTAACCCCCTATGGGGACAGCCCCCGAGGGGACACCCCACAAGGTGGAGTGTCCCCGTCGGGGACTGTCCCCGGTTTGTCTTTGCGCTCTCTCCTGGGGATCGCCGAGCGGCCGGGGGAGCCGGTCCTGATGCCGGCCAACCAGTTCTACGCGGCCTCTCATAATTTGGTTGAGTACCTGCTGGAGCTCAAGGGCTGGGACGGGATGCGCCGGGTCCTGAAGGCCCTGGGCGCGGGACAGTCGGTGGAGGAGGCCCTTCGGGCGGAGTACGGGTGGAACCTGGAGACGTTGGAGAAAAAATGGAAAGGCAGCCGTAGAGATGTAGAACCGAGTTGATTTTTCGGCCGGGATGTGATTAACTTAAATCCACGAGTCATGCAATCTGAGCCGTTCACCCTGAGCCCTTCGGCAAGGCCGTTCACCCTGAGCTTGTCGAAGGGGAACGGCCTGCTCAGGACAGGCCTGTCGAAGGGTGAAGAGGCATTTCGTGCTTCGACCCTTCGACTTTGCTCAGGATCAGCACGAACGGTTTTGCATGAGTCGTGTTAAATCGGAGATTTCACTGATGCCTATCGCGCGCGATACCTCGAAACCGATCGGGGAGCAGTTGGTCAAGAAGGGTGTCTTGAACCCGACTCAGCTGAAGGAAGCCATGGATAAGCAGAAGCTGACGGGCCGGATGCTCGGAGAGACCCTGGTGGAGCTGGGCTTGGCCACGGAGGATCAGATCACCGAGACCTTGAGCGAGCAGGTGGGGATTCCCTACCTGGACGTTTCCAGTTATCAGGTGGATCAGCAGGTCCTGGCCCTGTTCCCCGAGGAGCTGCTTCGGGAGCATATCGCTTTGCCTCTGTTTAAGGTGGACAAGACGATCACCGTGGCGATGGCCGATCCGATGAACATCCGGGTGACCGACCGGCTGCGCTTCATCAGCCATTACGAGATCGAGCCGGTTTTTGGGACCCGAACGGCGATTGCTAAGGTCCTGGACCGGTTCTTCGGATCGATCGGCTCCCTGGAAGGGGTGATGCGGGACATCAAGATCCAGGAGGCGGTTGCGCCGGCCAGGCCGGCGGGAGGACTCGCGGCGGCCCCGCGGCTCGCGGGAGCGGGAGCCCCGGCTCAGGCCGGCGGCACCAGGGGGGCGAGCGTGTCGGCCTCGGACCAGGTGACCGGCCTGGTGGCGGCGGCCGAGAAGGCCCCGGTGGTGAAGCTGGTGGACGCCATCATCCGCCAGGCGGTGGAGAACCGGGCCAGCGACATCCACATCGAGCCGGAGGAGACCTCCACCTTCATCCGGTACCGGATCGACGGGATTCTCTATGACGTGCCGCCCCCGCCTAAGAACATGGAACCGGCGATCATCTCCCGGGTCAAGATCATGGGGAACATGGACATCGCCGAGCGGCGCCTTCCCCAGGACGGCCGGATCCAGGCCCGGATCGGCGATAAGGAGGTGGACCTGCGCGTTTCCACGTTCCCGACGATCTACGGGGAGAATATTTCAATGCGCGTGCTGGACAAGGCCGCCATCCAGATGAAGCTGGATGATCTGGGGTTTGAACCGGCCACCCTGAACCGCTTCAAAGCCCTTTTTGACCGGCCGCACGGAATTCTTCTGGTGACCGGGCCCACCGGCTGCGGAAAGACAACCACTCTTTACGGGGCCCTGCGCACCATCAACGCGGTGGAGAAGAACGTGATCACCTTGGAGGACCCGGTGGAATACCGGCTTCCCCGGATCCGCCAGTCCCAGGTGGATGTGAAGGCGGGGCTGACCTTCGCCAATGGGCTGAGGTCGATCCTCCGCCAGGACCCGGACATCATTCTGATCGGAGAGATCCGGGACCTGGAAACCTCGGAGATCGCCATCCATGCCGCCTTGACCGGTCACATGGTTTTCGCTACACTGCACACCAACGATGCGCCGGGAGCGCTGACCCGGCTGGTGGACATGGGGGTGGAGCCGTTCCTGGCGGCCTCCTCCGTGGTCGGGGTGATGGCCCAGCGGCTGATCCGGACGATCTGCAAGAAGTGCAAGGAGGAGGCCCCCACCACTCCGGAAGTGCTCAAGAGTCTGGGATTGGAATCGGGCAAGAAGGCCACTTTGTGGCGGGCGAAAGGGTGCGAGGAATGCAAGCAAACCGGCTATCGGGGGCGGACCGGGATCTATGAATTGATGGAAATCTCCGACGTGGTCCGGGGCCTTCTCCTGAAGAAGGCCTCTTCCGGTGATTTGAGGGAGCAGGCGGTCAAGGAGGGGATGATCACCTTGCGCAAGGCGGGTGTGACCCGGGTGCTGGAAGGGGTCACCACCGTGGAGGAAGTTCTCCGGGTCACCGAGCACGACTTCGGAGAATGATGTCCAAGACCATCCTCGCGGCCGACGACGACCTGGACACCCTGAACATCATCAAGATCAAGCTGGAGGCCCGCCAGTTCAAGGTGATCACCGTCCGGGATGGGGAGCAGGCCCTGCGCGCGGTCCGGGAACACACCCCGGATCTGATCATCCTGGATGTGATGATGCCCAAGTTGAGCGGCTTCAAGGTGGCCCGCCTGATCAAGTTCGACGCAAAATCGAGTCAGATCCCGCTCATTCTCCTGACGGCCCGCTCCCAGGAGGCCGATCGGGCCACCGGCTTGGAGATGGGAGCGGACGTTTATCTGAACAAGCCGTTTGACCCGGAGCAGCTTCTTAAGGAAGTTCTGCGCCTGCTCGGGGTCCCCGCGACTTAGAGATCACGACTCATGCAAACTGACCCGTTCACCCTGAGC
>CAYJTC010000110.1:0-5040 GCA_964372955.1 uncultured Planctomycetia bacterium
CTATTCGGAGATTCTTCGCCGCACTTACAATCCTTTCCTTCACCCTGACGCAGGCGGTGCCCGCCTGGGCCATGCGCCCGGAGCACGGGGCCAGCAGCATCACCCGGTCCGGCTTAGAGGAGGAACTACGGGGTCAGCCCAGCGGCGCCGGCATGGAGGAGACGGTCAGCATCTTCGGGCGGCCCGCGCCGCTCTTTCCAAAGGGGCTTTCCCTCGGAGCGGACCACGATTACGGCTCCTGGGTGACCCGATGGCGCGATCCGGAATTGGCGGCTCAGTGGTATGACGACCACTTCCGTTCCGATCAAGGAGACGACGACTGCCGGATCTGCACCATGCGCGGCAACGTGATCCAGGGGATCCCGCGGATGCTGCAACTCATGCTGACCGGCGGCTATGACGGGGCGGGGATCTCCCTTAAAGTCAAGATCAACGGCCGCTACCAGATCATCACCCTGAAGGAGATGGGGCACCTGCAGGCCCTGATCAAGGCCGGTCTCTTCGACAAGATCGAGCAGCAGCTCAAGCAGCTGGTGGCCCAGGAGTATGAGGTCTCCGCAGAGGACGTGGAACCCGTTGGGACCGGGGTTACGGCTGAGGAGCGCCTCAACAAATCGTTCGACTTTTTGGATCCCGACTTCGGAGAGCTGGTCTTCCGGATGAAGGTCGGAGGAAAGGTCGGGCAGACCATCTTGCTGCCCATGGAGGGGATAGGGCACACGCGCTGGTCCACGCAGGGAAAACCGGCCAAGAAGAACTCCCATCCCTTCCACGTTCGTATCAGTCGGATCCTCGTGAACGGACGGCCCCTGGAGGTTTCGCTGGCCCACAACGGCAACTATGAGACCTTCAAGGTTGTTCGAAACGTGCTGATCGCTCAGGGGGACGTGATTGAAGGGGATACCGATTCGGAGGTCCTGGCCTACGTGGTCGGATACATGCATGGGGCCCCTGCGGAAGGCCGGGTAGCTCCTCTTTACCAGGCGGTGCAGAGGGCCTTCCGGTTCATCAAATACGTTGAGGACTGGGACGCCCTGATCAACCTGATTGAGAGCCAGACAGCGGAGGGCATCGAGGTTCAGGATCACGCGATCGATCTTTTGGAACGGGAGATGGGACGGTGGGGAGAAGCTCTCCCTCTGGGGGCCGGCGCAGCGGATCTCATCCGTCTGGCCAAGCAGCGAACCGACGCCGTCGTCATGAGGGCTTTCGAGAAGCCGTGGCTCTTCGATGAATCCGACTGGGTCGATTTGGGCAAAGCCTTCCTCAATCGAGCCAAGCCGATGCCGGAGGGGGCCACCCCGGCGCAGGCGAAGAAGGTCCAGGAGGATCGGCAGAGGCTTCAGCAGTCGTTCATGGACCCCAAGTACAGCAGCATCTCCATCGCGGCGATGAACAACGCCGAAGAGGGGGTTGCGGTGGCCCGCGGAAGGACCGGCGGCGACCTGGCAGTCTACGCACCCCCCTTGCGCTCGATCAAGGAGAGACTGGACCTTCTCATTCCGAAGCTGGAGTCGGCTGCGCTGCCCCAAGATGGGTACGAGGCCAGGCAGGCATGGCGCCCGGCCGTGAGCGACCTCAGGCAGCAGCTCGGCGTCCTGGGGGATGCCTACCAGGAGAACAACCTGATCCTCCCCGATACGGCATGGTCTGCCCTGCAGATGTATCTGGGCCAGCTGACAGCGCTTTTCAACCGGATTGACCAGATCCAGTTTGCTCCAAACATTGAGACCGAAAAGCAGAGCTTGATTCAGCTTTTCACCTCGGTCCGGGATTGGGCCGGAGAGCGGGCCGCCGAGAACGACCCCGGGATGCGCCTTGCCGCCTCGGAATTCCGGGCCTTTCCCGGAGTTCCGGGAACCACTCATCCGCATCCTCTTCCCCGCTTCCAGCAGGCAGATCGCAAGGAGGTGGACAGCTATGGGGTCGCGATGGGGCAGATTGTCCAGCTGACCCGAGAGATCAAGCGCTATGGAGTCTGGGAGGATGAATTGATCCCGCCGGATGAGAACACCCCCGACCGACGGATCACCCAGACGGCCCCTGCGCCCGAGACGGTGGACATTGCCAACCTGGAGCTTGGGGGAGCCTACAGCCGCCTGGAACGGGAGATTGCCAATCAGGCAAGGTCATGGTTGAGGACCCTCGAACAGTTCCGAGAAGGTACCTTTCCGGAGCTGAACTACCCTGACCCTGTGCTGCGAGAGGTGACCGAGTGGATCTTCGTGGCAGAGGGGACCTCCGAAAACCTTTCCAACGTCGTGGGCCTCGTGGGGAAGGCGGTTCCCAAGGGGAACATCCATTTCGATGTCATGGGCGGGAAGGACTTCCAGAGGATGATAACCTCTGGAAAGCTGGAGCACGTGGCGAGGACCGCAGCCCAGCAGGGGAAGCGGGTCATGGTGACCTTCGTCTCCAACACGGGACAGACCGAGACGCTGGTGCGGGGTGCGAGGGCCCTGAACAAGATGAATCGGCTCTTGAAGGAGGTGGAGATACCCAAGAGGGACGGCAGGCGGGGGGAGACGGAGAAGTTTGACGCCAGGGTCCTCCCGTGCTGCCTCACCAACATGGCGGGGAGCGCCATCGATCGGGAAATCACCGGTTTTGACGGGAGCCATCACGCCATCTACACGCTGGCCGGCGCCGAGAGCGCGGTCCCGGCCAGCGGATCGCTCAACGTGGGGGTCATGTCGGGGGGTCTTTTCCAGACCCACGTCCATTCGGTCCAGGACGCCTGGGGAACCGGGAGGGTTCCATTCAACGAGCGCCTGGCAAAGTTCTACCAGGCCACCGGGAACCTCTCCAAGGTCCTCGTGAAGACCGAGGATGGATCCCTTCGGCTGACGAAAGAGTTCGAGCGTTCCGTTGAGGACGTCCTGGCACGCCTCGATCCCACGTCACCGGCGCTGCCGATCTGGGTTACCGGCTGGTGGGTTTGGGTGATCGGGGCCCTGGAGGCGGAGATCAAGTTTCAGGAAGGTTACCGATCCAAGGAGGTTCACGCCTACCCTTCCATCCGCGGCAAGCACGGTCCTTATGCGATCCTGCGGGCGGGCGACAGGGTGATCGCCTTCGTCCCCAGCGCCAGGAAGTTCGAGGATGGGGCAAAGGACATGCTTCAGAGCATCTCGGAGATCCGGGACCGGATCAACGCCTCTGAAGAGGGAGGGAAGGACGGGGCTCTCATTGCGATCATGGATGTTGCCGATATGAGGGATAAGACCGGGGCCAAAGTCTCCAATCACGCCGACATCGTTGTGGCCCTGCCGGACATGGACGACCCGTACACCGGCTTCATGTTCTCCATGCTGTACATTCAGCTCCTCACCCTGCGGGGAGCCCGGCAGCGGTTTGAGCCGATCCGTCAGAAGCTCTTGGAGCTGAACAAGAGAATCCGGGAATCCGGCATCCTGGGCCTGCAGCTGCCCACCGATGACCCTGACCGGCCGGAGACCCTGGAGAGCCCCTCGGACTTCCTGAGGGCCTTTTCCGAGACGCTCACTCCTCCGGAGAAGCGCATGGAGAAGCTCGGCAGGGAGGTGCTGACCGAGCTGGCCAGCCGGAATCTGGAGTACTTCTTCCAGCATCGGGCGTTGGCCCAGAGAGCGGGCCGGACCGCCACCACGGTTGCAAGAGATCTCCTGAAGAGCATCCTCGATCCGCACGGGATCGGGACAGCCATCCGAGGCACGCCGCAGTGGGTGGGGATCCGCAATTATGCCGAAGGGCGCCTGAGGAAGTGGGACGAAGAGATCTCCCTGAAGGATCGCCGTCGGGAGGCCCTTCTTGCGGCTCTGCGGGAGTATCCGATTGATGATGATGCCGATTGGCTTCGGCGGGAGTACGAGTGGGTGGACAACTTCTCCCTTTCTCCTTCCGAGGCGATCCGCTTCGCGGAGGACCCGAACGACCTGAGAGGCTGGCGGGACTACACCGAGACCTTTGTGCGGCACCTCTCGAAGCAGATCTCCGGCGTGGAGGCCCGCTTCGATCGAGCCACGCGGGAGGCGCTTGTCGAGCTGGGGATCCCCCGCCGCCTTCTGGAATCCACTGTGCAGGGACTGCTCCGTTTGGAAGAGGGACAGGTGGTGGCCAATCCCACGGTGTTGGAGGCGGTCAGCGAGGCGACGGGCCGATCCCGTGGAGAGCTTCTCCGCGTGGGGCTCCATCACGAGGGGGCGGAGATCCTGCTCCGCTTGCATGGAGCGGGTGACGCCATTGCCAGGGCCCTCCGGGCCGGGCTCACGCCGGAGGAGCTGGATGATTTCTGGGCACGCCTGGGGGATGAGTTCGGGGAGATTGACCCGGAGAACCGCACGTTTGAGGCGGCAGCGCAGTATGTCACTGCCAGATTCACGCAGGCGGACCGGCTGGTCGACCAGGTCTTCGGAGCCCGAGCCAGCCAAGCCATAGAATGGGCGCTCCGGTCAGTTCCGGTGAAACCCCTTCAGGGGGCGCGGAATCTTCACGAGCTTCTCGTCCTCCCAGCGAGGAAGGCCCCCGATCTGAAGCGGGACCAGATCCGGACTCTCCAGCGGGTTTCTGAGGCGGTCCGGCGAGACTCGGAGGGCGCTACGGACTTAAGCGTCGCCTTTGAGGATCGGGTCATTGCGCCGGTGGAAGCAGCGCGGGCGGACATTCTGGCTCGGGCCGAAGGGCTCGCCCCAGATGCAGGGATGGAGGAGCAGCTCAGAGCAAAGATCAGGCAGGTGTTGTCCGATGTGGTGATCTACGGCAGGCTTATCCGGCTATCCGATGACGTTCCGGCCGGGGTTCCCAGCGCGGAAAGTGTGGAGCCGGTTTCAGGGATGCTCAATGAGAGCAACTACCGGGGCGCGCTGGCCACCGTAGAGCAGGCCGTAGTGACCCTGCAGTCGGCGAAGGCAGCGAGCCTGACTACCGAGCAGGCTTCCTTCGTTCAGACGGCGGAACGCGTTCTCGTGAGAGCAGCAGGTCGCCTCCGCGACATCCTGGCGACTGCTGCGACTGCACCTGCACCTCGGCCAGCGGTGATGCCGCCCGGCTTGACGAGGTTGG
>CAYJTC010000111.1:0-4998 GCA_964372955.1 uncultured Planctomycetia bacterium
CGACGGGTGTCATGAAGGAAAACTTCCAGCAATGGCTGGAGGGGGGTCGGCCACGTCAGGGAAAAAGCAGAAGCTCGAGATAGCTGTCGGTGACGCCGTCAGCTACGGGACCGATGGAATGAGGGGAGTCGTGGAAGCGATCCGGATCATTGATTCGGGGAAGTTTGTCTCCTCTTTTTCCGGTGACGGTGAAGCGGTGGTGTTGACCGTCCGTGACGGCGCGATCACGGCCAACCACCGGGCAAAGGACGGCATCGTCGCTAAGTTGGAAGGGGATCAGAAGCGCAGATACCTGGACGCGGCCCGGAAGTCCTCTCCCCGTCGGTAAACCTCTTCTTCGGAGGATTCCTTCCCGGAGGGTCTTACAGGGAAAGCGGCAGGCAGGTTCGTTGGTCAAAACGGTATGTGCAAAGGAGGGGAAAGCGATGGCGTTCGAGAAGAAGTTGAGCGGAGAGATCAGCCAGTGGGATCTCAATACGAAGAGTTTTTCCATCAGCTACAAACGATGGGAGGCAGGCAAGCAGAAGGATGAAGCGGTCGCTTTCAGTCTGGATCCAAATGCGAAGGTAATGGATGAGCGGCTGAGGCCGCTGAAGCTGGCGGATTTGAAAACCGGTCAGCGGGCTACGGTTCACTACATCACCGAGCAGGGTGGCCGGAACGTCGCCAAGTCGATCACCGTGGTGAAGCCGCTTGCTCCAACCGCAACGCAGGCAATCCCATCCCAGGGAGTGCCGGCTGCGGCCGAGCCCACCCCCGGCGGGCAGCCGGCGATCAAACCGGTTCCAAGACCTTTGGGGCCGCAGCCTTCTCCCAGACCGGCGTGAGTAAAATCGATCGGAGCGGGTGATGTCCACGATTTGGAACGGGAAGATTACGGGTGTTGTAGGAAGTTTTCAACTGACAGGGAAAGGAGAGAGGATCAAATGAAGTCAAACCAGGGGGTGTTTGCTACTGCAGTTGTTTTTGCTGTGCTGAGTCTCGCTGGAAGCTTTGCATAATGGAACTGAGGAAGGCAAGACCGCAGCGTCCGCATTGAAGGCCTCGGGGGAGGTCGCCTCGGTCGACGCGCAGCTGGGGAGGTTGACGCTGAAGGCGAAGGCCAATCCGGGTACGCAGCCGACCAGCTTTGTCGTCGATCCTAGGGCGGCCATCTTGAAAGGCCAGCAGTCGCTGAAACTGACGGATCTGAAAGCGGGCGATCAGGTGACGGTGGAGTATGCCCAACAGGGAACCAGCAATACCGTTTCCTCCATCGTTGTCCAGGTGCCTGCTGTGGAGAAGGAGAAAGCACCAGCGGCTTCTTCAACGCAACAATAAAAGGGACCACCACTTAAAGGGCGGTGACGAATGAGCTTTCAAAACCGCCCTTTCAGTTTAAGAGAGGAGGATTGTTCGATGGCAACTGTTACGCAAAAGTCCGGTTCCGTCCTGCGGGCGGTGCGTTTCGAGTTTCGGGCGCCCGCCTATGCGCAGCGGGTGGCCGTAGCAGGCGATTTCAACTCCTGGAATCTCTACAAGAACCTGATGCAGAAAAATCCATCGGGAATCTGGGAGGCGACGGTCAACCTCGCGCCCGGGCGCTACCAGTACAAGATCGTCATCAACGACAAGGAGTGGTTGATGGATCCGAAGGCCCAGGCGCAAGTTCCCAATCGGTATGGAAGCACCAATTCCGTGCTTGAGGTGAAGTAACATCGAGGGGGCTCATCGTATTACGTTGATTCCGGGCGACGGGATTGGGCCGGAGGTGATCTTTGCCGCCCAGGCCTGCCTGAACGCGGCGGGCGTTTCGTTCGAATGGGAGATCCATTCGGCGGGAGAAGGGGCTATTTCTCGCGCGGGGTCTCCCTTGCCGGAGGATCTCTTGGAGTCGATCCGCCGGAACAAGGTCGCCTTGAAAGGGCCGATCACCACCCCGATCGGAGGAGGGATCCGTTCCGTCAACGTTGAGTTGCGCCGGAGGATGGATCTGTACGCCTGCGTCCGGCCCTGTCGGCTTTACCCAGGGGCCCCTTCTCGTTACTTACCGGGAGGTGGATCTGGTTGTGATCCGCGAAAACACGGAGGATCTGTACGGCGACCTGGAATATCGAGATGGCAGCTCCGAGGTCCGGGAGCTCATCGCTTGGGTGGAGTCTCATGGGGGAGGGGCTCCGAGTCTTGATTCGGCCATTTCGCTCAAGCCGATTTCGTATCACGGCTCGGCTCGGATCGCCCGTTTTGCCTTCGAGTATGCCCTTCGACAGGGGCGCAAGAAGGTGACCGTCGTCCACAAGGCCAACATCATGAAGTACACCGACGGCCTCTTCCTGAAAGTGGCCAGACGTGTTGCCTCCGACTATGGGGGGAGAGTAGCGTTTGAGGAGCAGCTGGTGGACAGCCTGTGCATGCAGTTGGTTCAGCATCCCGAATCCTATGATGTCCTCCTGTTGCCCAATCTCTACGGAGACATTGTCTCCGATCTGTGTGCCGGCTTCATCGGCGGGCTGGGGATGGCTCCGGGAGCCAACTTTGGCGAGCAGATCGCGGTCTTCGAGCCGACCCACGGGTCCGCTCCTCAGTTCCAGGGCCAGAACAAAATGAATCCGGCGGCCATGATTCTCTCCGGCATTTTGATGTTGAGCCATCTTGGGGAGTCGGAAGCGGCCGACCGGCTGGAGCAGGCCGTCTGCGACGTTGTCCGCGAGGGGAAGTTCGTCACCTTTGATCTTAAGTCCGGGCAGAACGGCTCTGGCAGTGTCACCACTCGTGAGATGGCCAACGCCATCATCCGGAGAATGGAATCGAAAATGAGATCGGAAAGGAGGTGAACGGACATGGCAGCCAAGAAATTTGCGGCCAAGCCAAAGCCGGCGCAGGGGAAAGCTGGTCCTACCAGCTCGAGCCAGACCCAACCGGCACAACCGCAAGCTCCCCAGCCAGCGCAGGCGGCACAAGGCCTCAAGAGCCAGCCGCCTCAGCCGCAGCCGGCCCAGCCACAGCCGATTCAGAAGTAGCGGCTTATTCGGGGGAAGAGGTTTATGGCGAGCAGGGAGGAGTTCCTTGCCTCCCTGCTCGCTTCCTAAAAAGGACAGGAGAAGAGACGGAAGATGGAGGGACGGATTACGGCGATGCAGGCCTACTGCGCCCGGTGCGGCGGGAAGCGCTCCGTCTCGGGCTTCATCGTCAGCACCACCAGGACCGGCCGTCAGGTCATGTGGGGCCGCTGTGAGGTCTGCGGCGGGGCGGTGACCTGCTCGGTGCCAGAGCCCCCGCCGCAGCCGGAGAAGGCACGAGGCGAGCGTTGGGGCTTAAAACTCCGCAGGGCTTTTTTAATCTTTTCAAGAAAACAGGGTCGGAAAGGAAACGCTAGGGGATCATGATAGACCGATGAGAACGATCGCGTTCCTGACGTTATCCAACGTCTTCATGACATTTGCCTGGTACGGGCATCTGAAGAACTTACGGGACCGGCCGCTGGTGGTGGCGATTCTCGTCAGTTGGGGGATCGCGTTGTTCGAGTATGCCCTGCAGGTGCCGGCCAACCGCCTGGGCTACGGGCGGTTTTCGCTGCCGCAGCTGAAGGTGATGCAGGAGATCATCACGATGTGCGTCTTTGCGGGCTTCGCCTGCTGGTACATGGGGCAGCCCCTGAAGGTGAATTTTCTCTGGGCCGGCCTGTGCCTGGTGGCCGCGGCCTACTTCATGTTTCAAGGCGGCCCTCCCATGGGACGCTGAAAGGGGGCGGCGTGGAACTGACTGCTCGTGACATTGCCCGGTTGCTCAACGTTTCTCCGGAGATGGTGTACCGGTGGATCAAGGAGAAAGGTCTGCCCGCGCGCCAGCTCAATGAGCAGTACCGCTGCAATCGGACGCAGCTTCTCGAATGGGCTTCGGCCAGGAGAATCCCGCTGGCTCCGCACCTCTTTCGTGAGATGAAAGATTCCGGGCATGCTCCAGGGTTGAACCTGACGCGGGCCCTGGAGGCGGGGGGCATCCTGTATGATCTACCGGGCCGCGACCGGCGCTCCGCCCTGGAAGCGATAGTCGAGCAACTTTCGCTTCCACCGAAGATCCAACGAAGTTTTCTGCTGCGCACATTGTTGGCGCGGGAGCGCTTGGGATCCACGGGAGTCGGAGAGGGGATTGCCGTGCCGCACGCGCGCAACCCGGTGATCCTGCATGTGCGGGTCCCGATGGTCACGCTCGGCTTCCTGCATCATCCGGTGGATTTTCATGCGCTGGATGGCAAGCCGGTTTCCATCCTGTTCATGCTGATCAGCCCCACCATCCGTCTGCACCTGCGGCTGCTCTCCCGCTTGATGTTTGCCTTGCAGGACCCACGCCTTCGAAAAGTCCTGCAGGACCGCCGGCGGGAACCGGAAATTCTGGAGGCGTTCTCCCGCGCCGAGTCCCGCTTGCAGGAAACAAAGATCTCCTCTGATGGGAAAGCAGGCCGCGCATGATGCTGTTCTTCGGCGCGCTGATCCTTCTCGTGGGGAGCGGGATAACGGCCCTGCTCTTGGGCCGATGGCCGAACGTGGCCAAAGCAGTCGGTGTCGGCGGAGCCGTGGCTGGATGTCTGGTGGGATTGATCCCGGCTTTTCAGACGTTGGCAGCCGGCGCAACCTATTCCTGGCGCGCTCCCTGGCAGGTGCCCCACGGTGAGCTGGCGCTCGGACTCGATCCGTTGACCGCGTTTTTCCTGCTGCCGATTTTCGGCCTGGGTCTTTTGTCCGCAATCTATAGCAGCCAGTATCTGGAGCATTACCGGCGCCATTCCCTCGTCCATGCCAGCTACCTGTGGTTCAACACACTCGTGGCGGCGATGGCCGTGGTCGCGGCGGCCCGGAACGCACTGCTCTTCTTGGTCGCGTGGGAAGTGATGTCGCTGGCCTCCTTCTTTCTGGTGACCTTCGAGGACGAGCGCCCCGACGTGCGGAAGGCGGGTTGGATATACCTGATCGCCACCCATCTTGGGACCGCGTTCCTGCTGGCCTTCTTCGCGCTGTGTGG
>CAYJTC010000112.1:0-4972 GCA_964372955.1 uncultured Planctomycetia bacterium
CGGTCGCACGTCCACTGGGACGACTTCACCCTGACCGATCTGTCCACCGGGAACAGCCACACCCACACCTTCAATGACATTCCAAACCAGGAAGGGATGTTCGGCTACGGGTGGATCTCCAATCTGGAGATGCGGATCATCGAGGATGAGCCGATGGACGGGATGGCGATGGTGATCCGGCCGGACGGCCGAGAGGACCATTTCATGCGGGAGCCGGACGGCTCCTACACCGCTCCCCCGGGGATCCATGAGACCCTCACAAAGACCGCCTCTGGCTATACCCTGCGCCGGAAAGAGGGGCTGACCCGGACGTTCGACCCCCAAGGCCGCCTGGCTTCGATCGCCGACCGCAATGGCAACTCCATCACTCTCACCCGGGACGCGCAGGGACGGGTGAGGAAAGCGACCGATCCGGCGGGCCGGCAGCTTATCTTTGCTTACGGAGCCAACGGAAAGGTGGCGACGCTGACCGATCCGGCCGGCCGGCGGTGGAGCTACACCTATGACGCGGCCCGGCACCTGACCCAGGTGACCGATCCGCTGGGGTTGACCGAGCGCTACGCTTACAACTTGGTCACCCACAATTTAACCAGCTTCACCAACAAGGCCGGCGCCCTCTTCGGCTACACCTACACCATCGACGACCGGGTCAAGACCCAGACCGACCCGGCCGGCAAGGTGACCACGTTCACCTGGCAGGTCCCCTTCGCCGGAATAGGGGGCACGGCTACCGCCTCGGTCACCAACGCCAACGGCCAGACCTGGAGTTACCGGTTTAAGCTGGAGGATGAGGTCCGCCCGGATGTCCACGACCAGATCCATGTCGTCACCGACCCCTTCGGCAACGCCGAGGGGTTCGCCTGGGATGCCGATAAGAACCGGATCGGCAAGACCGACGAGAGCGGCCGCTCCGTCTTCTGGGAGCATGACGCGCTGGGCAATCCCACGAAGATTATCCAGTTCGTGCCGCCGGCCGGCTCCGGCAAGAGCAGCGTCTCCATCCTGAAGTACGAGCCGACGCACAGCCAGATCACCGCCCTTTACGATCCCAACGAGCATGAGACCCACTTCGAGTACGATCCCAAGGGGAACCTGACCCGGCTCTGGCGGCCCTTCAACTACATCGACCGGGTGGAATCCACCTTCACCTACGATTCCTCCGGCCAAGTGCTGACCGCCACCGACCCGCTAGGCCGGACATGGGCGTTTGCCTATGACGCGGCCGGCAACCGGACCTCCGCCACCGATCCGCTGGGCGGGATGACCACCGCTGCCTACGACGCCATCGGCCGGCCGGTCTCCGTGACCGACCCCAACGGGAAAACCACTCAGTTCACTTGGGACGCGGGCGGCCGGCTGATCCAGGTGACTGACCCGCTGGGTGGGGAGACCCGCTCCACCTACGACGGGGCCGACAACCTCTTGACCGTCACCGATCCGGAAGGGAACGTGACCTCCTTCTCCTACGATGGGGTGGGGAACTTGACCCGGGTGGTGGACCCGCTGGGCAACGCCACCTCTTATACCTGGGACACCGCCGACTTCATGCATTTCGGGACCAGCCGGCTCCTGAACGTCACCGATCCCAACGGCAAGATCACCCGTTACACGTATGACGCCCGGGGGCGGCTCATCACCGTGACCGATCCGCTGGGCGGCGTCACCCGTTATGGCTACGACAAGACGACGCACGTCACCTCAATCACCGACGCCAAAGGCCAGATGACCACCTACACCTACGACGACCTGGAGCGGCTGACGAAAGCCACCGATCCGCTGGGGAATGTCACCGCCTTCGGTTACGACCGGCTGGGACACCTGATCTCCCGAACCGACGCGGAGGGGCAGGTGACCCGCTCCTTCTACGATGAGCTGGACCGGCTGAAAATGATCAGCTACGCCGATGGGAAGACGGTGATCTACGAATACGACAAGGCCGGCAACCGGACCCAGATGTCCGATCCCAGGGGAGTCGTCCTTTACACCTACGATGCGCTCAGCCGGATCACCCGTGCCGCGACCTGGGGCGGCCAAGAGGTCTCCTACGCTTACGACGCGGCCGGCAACCGGACCCGTTTGCAGGTTTCCGGCGCCGGCTTTTCGATGCCGGACACCGTTTATGCCTACGACGCCTTGAACCGCTTGATCCGCCTGACCGATCCGGCCGGCGGGGTGTACGATTTCGGCTACGACCGCTCCTCCCGGCGGACTCAACTTAAGCTTCCCAACGGGCTGACCACGACCTATGCCTACGACCGTTCTGACCGCCTTACCCAGCTTGCAACTCGGAATTCGCAGCTCGCCCTTGTTCTTCAATTAGCTTACACCTACGACCGAACCGGCAACATCCTGGGTATGACGCGGGGGCCGGCCGGAAGCCCCGGAGCCGGCGCCACTACCTATACCTACGACGTTCTGAATCAGCTCACAAAAATGGTCTACCCGGACGGGATGACCGAAACCTTCACCTATGATGCGGTCGGCAACCGCCTAAAGGTGTCTGGCACCGGGACGGTGCCTGACACCTTTTACTCCTACGACGCGGCCAACCGGCTCACTCGGGCCGGCTCCATCACCTACGCCTACGACAAGGCCGGCAACCGGATCGCCCAGCATGATCCCTCCGGCGGCAGCAAGACCTTCGCCTACGACGGGGCCAACCGCTTGGTAGGGGTGGATCGGGCCCGTTCCCTCCAGCGCCGGCTGGAGCCGGGCTGGAACTTCGTTGCCTCGCCGTTCCTGGCAGCGGCTCCGGTGGTGGGGCAGGGCCTCAGCCCCTTGCAGGTGGGCCCCGACTATGATCAGCTGACCCGGTGGAACGTTGGGGCGGGGAAGTTCAAGCATTATGTGGGGGTGGAGCGTTATAATCAGTTCACCACGATGGATCCGGCCCGAGGGTACCAGCTTTACGTGACCAACCCCAGCGGGGCAACGGTGGATCTGCCGCAAGCCAGTCCTTCCCGGACGCAGTCGGTGCCGCTGGCCGCCGGTTGGAATTTAATCGGGTCTCCCCGAACGCAGTCCTTGCCTGTCGATCAGGCTCTCAACCCGCTGGTGCCTGGCTTGGATTACGACCAGGTCCAGCGGTTCAACCCGGCCACCGGCGGCTATGAAGCGGCCGCCACGCTGGAACCAGGCTACGCTTATTGGCTGAGGGCGTTGCGCTCAGCGAACCTAGTGATTCCTGCGGCCACAGAGCGTGCGGTCACCTACACCTACGATGGGGATGGGTCCCGGGTGGCGAAGACGGTCAACGGGGTGACGACGAGATTCCTCTACGACGGCCTGGAGACGCTGGCGGAGTTCACCTCCACTCCCATTGACATCACCCTCACCACCAGTTACGTGCATGGGCCGGGCATCGATGAGCTGCTGGCCATCCGGGACCACGCCGCTGGCCAGACACTCTATCCCCTGACCGACCACCTGGGTTCTCCGGTGGCGCTGACCAACGCTGCGGGGCAGGTCTCGGCCACCTTCACGTACGCGGCGTTCGGGGCGACGCGGACCAAGACCGGCTCGGCGGACACGAGGTTCCGTTTCACGGGCCGGGAGCTGGACCCGGAAAGCGGGCTCATGCACTACCGCGCGCGGGCGTACGACCCCGCGGTTGGGCGTTTTCTCCAGCCGGATCCGCTATCTCGCACCCCCGCGGATCCCAGAATGATGGGGATGAGCTACGTTGGCCGTCTGGCCGCCGTGAATCATCCTTTGCCTGGAGGCGGTTTCCTGCCGGTAGGCCTGCCCGCTGTGGGAATAAGATTACAGGCGGGGTTCCTATCTCTTCCTTCAGGATTCAACGGCTATCCTTATGTGCTGAACAACCCGCTGCGTTTCATCGATCCATTCGGCCTTGTTGGCATAGGAGTGGTAGCAACTGGTTCTGCAGAAGCGGGAGCTGGTGATGGAGGCAGTGCTACCGGATCTGCAGGAGGAGGTATTGTCGTTGGAAGCCAGGGTGTCCAAGCAGGGGGGTTTGCCTCAGGAGGAACTTTTACTGGAGGCCGTGGCGGAGTCGCTGGAGCATATGGCGGCGCTGGAGGAGGAGTATTTTTCACAACGGCTGACTCTTTTCAGCAACTCGGCGGACCGAGTCAGACAACCTCGGTCAGTATCGGGCTTGGGTTTGTTGGAGGAACCATCTCTTGGTCAACATCCAATGGGAGCACAACCGTTGTGGTTGCTCCGCTTGGGTACGGTTGGGGGATCAGTGCGAGTAGCTATACTACCCAAACCGTTACAGCCCAGGCAACCTTGATAGGCCGGGGATCAAGAGGAGGGAAAGCAAAACCGTGAAGACGCTTTGTTGGGGACTAGCACTCGGTCTGGCTGTTTGGTTGTGTTTGATTTTAACAGACTATATTCGATCAAGAATCATCACATATCGGATTACTTCCTCTGAATTTCAAGTCGTTATTTTTGGCGCCCTTCTTTACCGTCGAGTTCCCCTATCTCAAATTGCAACAATACGTCAGTTAACTTGGCGGCAAACCCTCCGCTATCTTTTTACTTCAGAACTCTTGATGACACGATTGCTTAAGCCTCCCACGCTTTTGGAAATTAAAGCGGAAAGAAAATCACTTCTGATAACCGTTGATGATCCTAGCGGATGGGGACGCTCCATTTTGGGACACACCTGACCGGAGGCATTACTGGGAGCGCCATGCTGCCGGGGAAGGTGGTTTTGTGCCGTGCGATGAATAACCTGGCACCTACACTAACGCCTACCTATACCACGACGGGGTGGAGGTGCTGGCCGAGTTCAGCGGCCCCAGCGCCCTCACCACCTCCTACGTTCACGGTCCCCGGATTGATGAGGTTCTATCGATCCGGGACCATGCCGCTGGCGCAACCCTCTATCCCCTCACGGACCATCTCGGCTCGGTGGTAGCACTCACCAACAGCGCCGGGGTGGTTCAAGCCACCTACACCTACGCTGCGTTCGGGGCTACCCGCACCAAGACCGGCTCTG
>CAYJTC010000113.1:0-4909 GCA_964372955.1 uncultured Planctomycetia bacterium
TCTCCAACGTGCTGGCCGTCTCGCGGGAGCAGCACCTGATCGCCGATCCGGCGCAGGGCTTCTCCGCCGTCGTCACGCCGGCCCTGCTGATCAAAAACTTCACCTTCACCGGCCAGACGAAGTAGCCGCTGGGCGGCACCTAATAGGGTAAGTCATTCGCCGGACCGCCCAACAAAACCCGCCGGTGCCGGCTGCCGTTCCAGTAATACAGGTAGACATTGCCGTCGAACGGGTCCCGATTGACGATTTGTTTGCTCGTGTCGTTCCCGATCGCCGTCTGGATCGCCCCGTTGCCCTGCATGGACTGGACGAAAGGCATCGGGCTGACTAGCGTGACCCCATTCGCAGCAATGGAGAGTCTCGGCGCCCAATCGGTCCCTCCCGGAGTCTGCGTCTGATAGAGAGTGATGGTCGCTCCGTCCAGGACAATTGCCGCGGACCGCTGGGTAGCGTCCGGTATCGTCCAAGCCGTTCCGTTGTACCAGCTGTTGGAAGATACGATGGCGTACTGAGGTAATCCGCTGGAGAGGTAGGCGTTGCCCACCCGGATCGCGCCCCCCTGCGCCACGTCCAGCTTCACCTGTGGATCGGTCGTCCCGATCCCCGCGTTCCCGGCGGCATTGATATTCAGCCGGTCCAACCCCGCCGTGGAATCAAAGATACGGAAGTTCGTGGATCCCCCGCCCGCGCCGGCCAGCAGGGTCCAGACCCGGTCCGTCCCGTACGTCGTCCTCAGGGAGATCGAAGCGTCCTGGTTGTCCGCGGTAGGCGCAATCAGCAGCTGGCCGATCCAGGGGTTGCCGCCTACCGAGCTGGAGGAGATGTGAAGGGGCGCTTCCGGGTTCGGCGTTGGAATTCCCACGCGGCCGTTGCTCTGGATCACCATCCGCAAGACCGGCAGCAGCGCCGGCGTTGTGTAAAAAGAAATCGCCGTGCTGTTCTGCCGGCCCACGATCCCCACCTCGGAGGCGGCGGATCCCGCCCCCACGCCCGAGACCCCGAAGTCTCCGACCGGGCGGTTCGTCGTCGCGTCCACAAACTGGACCGCGCCTCCGCCGGCGCCGCCACCCCCTGGAGTCCCGGCGATGACCAGCGCGGGGAAGACCCCGGGGGTGTCATCCTGCAGCCAAAGCTTGGTCCGCTGCGGCGCTCCCCACCCGCCCCCGATGTCCACCGGATCGGTCGAGCCGACCGAAAGAAGATTCTCAATGAACGCTTCCCCGTCATTCGGCGTTACGTTCGTGTAGCCGCTGCCCACCGTCAGACTCGTCGTGTGCAAGTCGCCGGTCGTCGCCGAACTGGGGTAGTAGGTCACCAGCTCAACGGTTTCAGCGAAGGCAGTGCTCGCGATGAGCCCCGCCGCTAGAAAGAGGATGATCCGGACCCGGGATTTACTCATGATTCAGCTTCTCCTCCAAGAACTTCACCTTCACCGGCCAGACGAAATAACCCCGCCGACAAAGTCCTACGTTTTGATGATGAAGCGAACCGCCGCGTAGGGCTGCATGTTGTTGTGCGGCTGGTTCTCGCCCGCGCCAACCATGGCGGCGCGTGTGAAGTGGTTGGCAATGGATCCGACGTCTCCCCCCGCCCCAAAGCCCATAAGAACATGTCCGAAGCCGCCGGGCGGAATATGATTGTGGGTGGGCATTTCCTGGACCGTCAGTTGGTGCGTCTCTTCTCCGCCGATAGAACTGAAAGGCCGGTTAGCGAGGCCGGCCCCTTGTCCCGCGCCGATCGGAGCCCGGCTCCTGAGATCCGGGAGATTAAACGTCGCGAGTCCGTCTCCCGCTCCCCACGTCGTTCCGATCGCGGCGAACAAAGCGGCATAAACGCCGCGGGAAACGGCTTGACCGTTGCATTCCAGCCAGCCGGCCGGAACCACGTTGCCCGCGTACATCTGGATAGAGCCGGAAGGGACGCCGACCGGGCCCCAGGCGGTGCCGTCATGGGTTTCGTGCCGGCTCGTCGTGGTGTTGTAGACCAAAAGCCCGGCTGCGGGAGAGGGAATCGCGTCACGCTGGGCAGTGGTCATTCGGGGCGGAAGCAGACCCTGAGAAGTGGCAGACAAATCCAGCAGGGCGCTGGGGTCCGGGGTGTCGGTCCCAATCCCCACCCGGATCGTCGCCGATCCGTTCCCTGGCACGAACAGCACGCGGCTGACCGTATTGTCCACCCCCACCACGTGCAGCGGACCCCGGGGGTCGTTCGTCCCGATCCCCAGCCGGTCCGAGATGATCGCCGTCCCGTCCGGCGGCGTCACGCCGGTGTAGTTGGACCCCACCGCCAGCGAGTTGACGTGCAAATCACTGGCCGTCGCGGCCGAGGGGTAGTAGGTCACCAGCTCGACGGTTTCAGCAAGAGCGGAACCCGCTATGAGCTCCGCCGCTAAAAAGAGAACGATCCGGATCCCGGATTTACTCATGATTCAGCTTCTCCTCCAAGAACTTCACCTTCACCGGCCAGACGAAATAACTCCGAGAACCCTAGCCCGCCTGCGTCGCGATCAACATAAAATTGACCGCCCGATTCTCTCTCAGGCCGAAGTTGCTTGTCGCTACAAGCGTAACCGGAACCACAGTCGCCGCCCCGACCGTCACCACCTGTCGGATACCAAACAGTGTAATAATCTCCAGTTCGGTGCCGCTGTCGTCCGTGCTCTGAACTTCAGCCCCGTTGATTCTAAGAGAAAGGGGGCGCGCGCTGCTTTGATGAATTTGGACGTGCGCTTGCAAAACCCATGTGCCCGCCGGAAGCGTAATGGTGAGCGTGGAGGTTTCATTGATGGCGTTATTGGTCCCTGACTGAACGCCGTCTCCCTGCCTAAACACGACATTCGTCCCACCCCCTCCCTGGCTGGCCCAGCGGTTCCCGTTGCGCAGCCAGATGTCGTTCACGTCCAGGTTGCCGGTGGCCTGCCCGTTGGACGCGGCAGCCGCCTGCGGCGTGGTCGTCCCGATCCCCACGTTGCCGCCGGGCTGTATCGTCACCCGGGGATTCCAAGCGGCTCCATCAAAATAACTCACCTGCAGGTCGTTCAATCCCCCAGCGCCGCCCCGCTTGTGGGCGATCTGCCAGAGCCGGTCAATCACCCCGCCGGCAGGCAGGTCGGAGCCGAGCTCAATCCCGGAGAAGTTCTCCGGCGTGGCGTTGATCCCGGTGCCCGAGATCCGGAGGTAGGTTTCATCCTGGCGGTAGATATCCAAATCCACCTCGGGATTCGCCGTTCCGATCCCCACCGAGCCGGCCACCAGCAGCGTGCCGTCGGGCAGATTGGCATCGGCCGGGTTCGTGAGGGAATAAGGGTCGTCGCCGATGGTGGCCCGGCTCGCGTGCAGGCGGTCCGTCTCCATCTGGCCGGTCGACACGTTGACCGGATAGTAGGTGACCAGCTCGATGGTTTCAGCGAAAGCGGAACCCGCTATGAGCCCCACCGCTAGAAAGAGAACGATCCGGATCCCGGATTTACTCATGGTTCAGTTTATTCTCCAAAATCTTCACCTGTTTTTTGAGCCCTTCGATCTCTTTCTCCTGCCGTTCGTTCCGGGATTTAAGCTCCCGCATCGCCTCCACGGTGAGGGCCTCGAAGCCGCGCACCGAGACCAGCCGCATTCCCTTTGAATCCAATGAGACCCATTCGGGAAAAACCTTCTCCACCTCCTGGCCGACGAACCCAACCTGAGGTCCGGTGAGGTTCCCCTGGGTAGCGGGGTCTTTCCACTCGAACTCCACACCGCGCAGGGCCAGCACCTTCTCCAGCGCTCCCTTGAGCGGCGCCACGTTCTTCTTTAGCCGGAGGTCCGAGGTACTCCCCCAAGCTCCTCCTCCCGGCTTTAAAGCCGTCCCATCGTACGCCAGGACAATGTTAAGGGACCCGTTCCGCCCCGAGTAAAGACCCCCCTCGGCATATACATCCCACGTATGCACTCCTCCCCCGTGTCCGGCAGGATAACCGCTGTTCGGGTCAAAACCCTGGGTTCCGATCCGGTCGGCTACCCTGACGCTTCTACTCACATTCAAGCCGTTGGCGAGGAGCGACATTTCGTTTGTCCAGGCACCCGCCCCGGCGCCGGCCGGCCGCTGATAAAAGTAAAGGTTGCTGTCCTGGTACTGCATGGCCCCCGAGGCCGACGCCAAGTTAGGGTGCTGCCAGTTCGAGCCGTCCCACCAAGCGTTGCAGGCGAAGTGGGCCAGCCGAAGGCCGGGATAATCCCCGCTCGACATATAGGCATTGCCCACCCGGACCGCGTTGTTCTGCGCCACGTCCAGGAGAGTCTGGGGATTCGTCGTCCCAACGCCGATGTTGCCGCCGGGCTGTATCGTCACGCGGGGATTCCAAGCGGCCCCGTCAAAATAGCTCACCTGCAGGTCGTTGAGTCCCCCCGCTCCGCCCCGCTTGTGGGCGATCTGCCAGAGCCGGTCAATCGCCCCGCCGGCCGGCAGGTCGGAGCCCAGCTCAATCCCGGCAAAGTTCTCCGGCGCGGCGTTGATCCCGGTGCCCGAGACCCGGAGATAGGCCTCGTCCTGGCGGTAGATATCCAAATCCACCTCGGGATTCGCCGTTCCGATCCCCACCGAGCCGGCCACCAGCAACGTCCCGGGGGGCAGGTCCGCGTCCGCCGGATTCGCCAGCGAGTAGGGATCGCCGATGGTCGCGCGGCCGGCATGCAGGCGGGGCGGAGCCACGTCCCCCCCACCCGGCGCCGGGTAGTAGGTGACCAGCTCGATGGTTTCAGCGAAGGAGAACGGCGAGGGAAAAGAAAGGAAGAGCGAGAGAGCAATCCAGAGGAGCGTGCGCGTGCGAGTCAAGCGGCTGTCCCTCCTATTTGAGGACAGTATACCGTAAAACAGATTCTTAGACGAAATCGCCGTTCCAAAGCCGTTCGATAAACAGCCGCCAGGGTAAGAT
>CAYJTC010000114.1:0-4608 GCA_964372955.1 uncultured Planctomycetia bacterium
CCAAAGGGCTCAGGGTGAACGGAGCCGAAGGAGTCAGGGTGAACGGCCGAGCCAAAGGGCTCAGGGTGAACGGAGCCGAAGGAGTCAGGGTGAACGGGAGCAATCATTGTTTTCTGACCGCTCCGACCAAATTCAGGAACTGGTCCACGCTCTTGGCCTTCAGGAATGGATTGATCGATTTCTCATCGGCGATGGTGGAGGTGGGCTGGAGGGCGTAGTTATGGCCGGGGTAAACAACCAGCCGGTCATCCATCCGGCTTAAGCGGGCAAGACTCTGGTAAAGCTGTTCCGGGTCGCCGCCCGGCAGGTCACAGCGGCCGCAGCCCCCGATGAACAGGGTATCCCCGGAGATCAAGCGATCCCCCACGGTGATGCACTGCGATCCAGGGGTGTGCCCGGGGGTATGCAGGAAACCCAGTGACAGCGAGCCCATCTGGATCTGGCTGCCCCCCTCCACCTCCTGGACACTGGAACGTTCCACCGGGACAACCGGGGCTTCCTTCTTATGGATGATCACCTTCGCGTCAGTGGCTTCCACCAGCTCCGTTAAGCCGTTGATGTGGTCGAAGTGGGTGTGGGTGATGACGGCGGTGGTAATCCGCATCTCATCCTCCTGGGCGGTCCGCAGAATCCGGGGCACATCCCAAGCCGGGTCCACCACCGCGCACTCTCGGCTTTCCAGGGATCCGATCAGGTAAACGAAGTTCTGGAGGGGGCCTAGCTCGATCTGTTTGAGGTAGAGTTTCACCGGGCGTCTCGACCGTTAACGAAGGGTTTTCGCCATAAGGCGCGCAAACCGCTCGATATCCGAAAGGTGGCCTTGAAGCGCCTCGTAAACCTTTCGCGGATCAACCTTGAGATAATCGTGAACAAGGATGTTGCGGAACCCGCCCATTCGCGCGATCTTGCGCGAAAAAAGCTTCGGAATGAAGCCCGACTCGCCAAGTATCAGAAAGATCTCCTTGTAATCCTCGGCCCGCCGAAGCCCCCGGTCGGCGATGAGATGATTCCCTAGATCAAGGCAGCATTCGATGGCAAGCTGGAGATATCGCTCGACGTTTCCGCGAATGAAGGGATCCGCGGCGAACTCCTTAAAGGAGTGCCTCCGGAGGGTTTTCAGGTAGCCGACGTACTCGCGCAGTTTAGCCAGCCGGGTGGCAACCACATTGGGATTAACCATGCCGGGCCAGAAGCTGGCGCTTCAGATAGAACCGGCTGACCCGGTAGAACGGTTCCAGATCCAGATAATGCCCAACCGCGCTCGCCTCAAATGCGATGCGCGACGAGCGATCCCGTTCGCAAATCAACCGACCGGATCGGACCACTTCATATTTGAGCACCGGTGTTGCTTCGTTCAAGATCACCACGTCCACGTCCGGCCGCCGGCAAGCCCTCGTGGCCACCGCAATCAGATCAAGCCGGAAACGGAAGAATCGCTTCGGAGAAATCTTCTTCTCGTCCAGCAGGACCGCCACGTCGATATCGCTCAACGGTCCCTTCTTTCCCGTTGCCTGCGATCCGAAGAGATAGAGAGCGTGGATGGGCCGGTGCGTGCGGCCGAGGGATTTTAAAGCGGTTATCAGTTGGGTTTCCGGAAAACTCCGCATCACGGAGGCAGTATATCACACCCCTTAATGCTTGCGGGAGAGGACGCGGCGGACGGCCTGGACGATCTCGCGGGCGGTCAGGCCGTATTTGGCGAACAGCTCCTCCGGCTTGCCGGACTCCGCGTAGGTGTCTTGAATGGCGACAAATTCCATTGGGACCGGGCATCGCTGGCCAACCGCCCGGGCCACAGCGCTTCCCAACCCGCCCCAGACCTGGTGCTCCTCAGCGGTGACGATGGCTCCGGTGGCCTTCGCCTGGGCTTCCAGGAGGGCCTCATCCAGCGGCTTGACCGTGTGCAGATCCGCCACCGCCGCGGAAATCCCTTCACCTTCCAGCGCCTCGGCGGCGGCCAGCGCCTCGAAAACCAGCAGGCCGTTGGCGACGATCGTCACGTCCCGGCCCTGCTTCAAGAGGATCCCCTTGCCGATCGAGAAGGTCTGCTGGGGGCTGTGGACGATCGGCGCCTTGGGCCGGCCGGTCCGCAGGTAAACCGGACCGGCCATCTGGGCCGCCGCCCTCACCAGGGCCCGGGTGGCCTGCTCATCGGCGGGAACGATCACGGTGAAGCCGGGCAATGAGGTCATCAAAGCGATGTCCTCGATCGATTGCTGGGAAACCCCATCCTCGCCCACGCTGATCCCGCCGTGGGAGGTGATCACCTTGACGTTGTGATGAGGGACCGCCACCGCCATCCGGAGCTGGTCGTACCCTTTGCAGGTCAGGAAGCAAGCGAAGCTGGAGATAAACGGGATCTTCCCCGAGGCGGCTAAGCCCCCGGCCATTCCCACCAGGTTTGCCTCCGAGACCCCAACATTGAAGAACCGGTCCGGGAAGGCCTTGGCGAAAGCCGCGGTCCGGGTGGAGGAGGACAGGTCTGCGTCCAGGACCAGGATCCTGGAATCGATCTTGCCCAGCTCCAGAAGGGTCTGTCCGTACGCGTCCCGCGTCGCGAGCCCCAGTTTCTTTTCCATGTTCCCCCTGTTATTCCCGCCCTCGATCAGAGTCGAGGGTAAACCCTCGATCGGGGTCGAGGGCAGGCTCCCGCGGGGGATCCTCGCTTTCGCGAGGATGACACTTCGTGTTACTTCGCACCCGTTTTGATCTTGCCGGCGGCCACCAGCGCTTTCGACAAAGAAGGATTCCCGTCCAGCTCCTGGAGCGCGGCCTGAGTCTCCTCGGCGGTCGGGGCCACTCCATGGAAATAGTTGTTCCCCTCCATGAAGGAAACCCCTTTCCCCTTCACCGTATGGGCAATGATCACATGCGGCTTGCCCGGGGTGGAGTGGGCCTGCTCCACCGCCCGGACAATTCCCGGGATGTCATGCCCATCGATCTCTTGGGCGTGCCAGTGGAAGGAGGCCCATTTGTCGGGGAGCGGATCCAGGTCCAGGACCTCCTTGACCGCCCCGTCCAGCTGGAACCCGTTGTAGTCGACGATCGCGATCAGCCGATCCAGCCGATGGAACCCGGCGAAGTTGATCGCCTCCCAGGTCTGGCCCTCCTCGACTTCCCCGTCGCTCATCAGGCAGTAGATCCAGTGGGACTTCCGGTCCATCTGTCCGGCCAGGGCGATCCCCACAGCGATCGAAAGCCCCTGCCCCAGGGAGCCGGTGGTGGCCTCCAAGGCCGGCAGGTGCCGCTGGTCCGGATGCCCCTGGAGGGGGGAGCCCAGTTTCCGTAAGGTAGCCAGCTGCTCCTTCGGAAAATAGCCGGCCAGAGCCATCGCCGCGTACTGGACCGGCGCTCCGTGTCCCTTGCTCAACACAAACCGGTCCCGCTCCTCCCACTTAGGGTTGGCCGGGTCATGCCGCATGAAATGGAAGTAGAGAGCCGTCACGATGTCGGCGGCGGACAGGGAGCCGCCCGGGTGTCCGGAGCCGGCTTGCCCCAACATGCGGATAACCTCTTTGCGGATTTGCTTGGCGATCGCGGGGAGTTCCAAGATCGGAGCTTTTTGGAGAGGGGCCACCCCACCACCTCCTTTATCCACTGCCCCATCCGTTCCTTCCATACAGAAGGCAGTGGACGGTCTGCCTCAGGAAGACCGTCAATCCTTCGGATGGGAAAGGAGGTGGTGGGGCCATGGCAGAAGGCATGATACCGATTTTCCACATCGATGTCAAAAAGTGCCTGACCCCTTTTGACTCCTTTTGAGGTAGAATAGTTTCCTTTTCTCGATGACGCATCCGCTTTTCTTTTATCTCCTGGCTGCTCTCGCGGTCGCCTCCGCCCTGGGGGTGATCCTGGCCCGGAACCCGGCCAACGCGGTGCTCAGCCTGGTGGTTACCCTGTTTACGCTCTCTGGTCTATTCCTCAGTCTGGAGGCCTACTTCGTGGCGGCGATCCAGGTGATTCTGTACGCCGGAGCGATCCTGGTCCTATTCCTGTTCGTCGTGATGCTCCTGGACATGGCCCCACCACCTGATTTCTCCGCCACAGGCGGATCCCATCGAAGAGGGGAGGGGCCCTTCGGGCCTAAATCAGGTGGTGGGATGGCCCCGGAGGCGCTGTTCCGGATCAAGGGAGGAAGCTTGTTAAGGTTTCTGGGGGCCGTAAGCGGGCTCTTCTTCCTCGGGCAGCTTTTGCCGACGGTCCGCCGGTTCGCGGCGGGCCCGTCCGCCCCGACCCCGGCGGTGGGGACCACCGCCGGGGTCGGCCGGGAGCTGTTCACCACCTACGCGCTGCCGTTTGAAGTGGCCTCCGGACTGCTCCTGGTTGGAATCATCGGAGCGGTCGTGCTGGCTAAAAAGAAGGTGAAGGGTGAAGGGTGAAGGGTGAGGGGTGAGGGGTGACGGAGGTGGGGTGTAGAAGATGATTACACGAGTCATGCAATCTGAGCCGTTCACCCTGAGCCTGTCGAAGGGTGAAGAGGCATTTCGTGCTTCGACCCTTCGACTTTGCTCAGGATCAGCACGAACGGTTTTGCATGAGTCGTGATGATTACCCTTTCTCACTACCTCCTCTTAAGCGGAGTCCTTTTCACCATTGGGCTGGTGGGAG
>CAYJTC010000115.1:0-4466 GCA_964372955.1 uncultured Planctomycetia bacterium
CCCTGTTTCCCCTGTTTCCCCTGTTTCCCCTGTTCTCCCTGTTCTCCCTGTTTCCCCGTCTTTAGAACGTGTCCTGCAGATCTGGCCCTCTTTCCTGGACCAGATGCATCATCGAAAGGCCTCCACCGCCGCCTACTTGGCCGAGGCCGGGCCTGTCAGCTTGGAGGGGGAGAACCCGCTGAATCTGGTGATCGGGTTCCCCAAGGGATTCGCGTTTCACCATCAGGCGCTGAACCGTCCCCCGATCTTGGAAGTCATCAACGCCGTCTTAACCGAGCTGCTCGGAGCGCCGGTCCTCTGCGCCCTGCGGATCGTGGATCAGCTTCCGGCCCGGCTTGGGGACAGCCCCCGAGGGGACACCCCACGGAGTGGAGTGTCCCCGTCGGGGGCTGTCCCCTTTAATCTCAACTCGGTCCTGGACCTGTTTGAAGGCCGGGTTCTTCCCGGGGAAGGTTAAGCGGCGTGGCCGGGCTCACCGCTTCCATGGAGGGGCTGATCACCGCGTTCCGAAAATTGCCCGGGGTAGGACCCCGCACGGCGGAGCGGTTCGCCTTCTACCTGCTCACCCAGCCTTCTTTAATCTCGAAAGAACTGGCCGAGGCGATCCTGCGGGTCAAGGAACGGATCGGCTTCTGCAAGGCCTGCTTCAACCTGGCCGACGAGGATTTCTGCTCCATCTGCCGGGACCCCTCCCGGGACAAGTCGGTGATCTGTGTCGTGGAGCATCCCCGCGGGATCATCGCCCTGGAAAAAGCCGGCGGCTATAAAGGGGTCTATCATGTCCTGCTGGGAGCCCTCTCTCCGCTGGATGGGATCGGCCCGAAGGATCTGAAGATCCAGGAGCTCAAGGCCCGTTTGAAGCAGGGCGGGGTGAGGGAAGTGATCCTGGCCACCGATTCCGACCTGGAAGGGGAGGCAACGGCTCTCTTTCTGAGCAAAGAGTTGGCCGGAGTCGAATCCGGCGCCCAGCTCAGCCGGCTGGCCGCCGGCATCCCGATGGGCTCCGCCGTGGAATACGCCGACCAGGTGACCTTAATCCGGGCGATGGAAGGGCGCAGGCCCTTGTGACCCCACCACCTGCCTTTGGCCCAAGGGGCCAACTTTCTTCGAAAGATCCGCCTTCGGTGGATAAGGCAGGTGGAGGTGGTGGGGTCATGGACCCGGACCTGCGCCGGGACATCCGGTTCCTCACCTCTCTGTTGGGACGGATCATCCAGGAGCAGGAAGGCCCCCGCTTTTTCCAGCGGATCGAACGGATCCGCGCTCTGGCCAAGGCCGGGCGGATGCAGCACGGGCAGAAGATCCAAGAACTGCGCCGGTTGATCGAGCGGCTCCCGATTCAGACCGCCCTGAAGGTGGCCCGGGCCTTCACCATTTATTTCCAGCTGGTCAACCTGGCGGAAGAGGCCCAGCGGATCCGGCGGATCGACTGGTACCAGTCCCAGGAAGGGCCGGGCTTGGAGATGTCCCTTAAAAGCACCGCCCATCGCCTGAAAGCGGCCGGCGTCACCCCCGCGGCCCTGTTGAAATCGCTCCAGGAGGCGGAGGTGACGCCGGTCTTGACTGCCCATCCGACCGAGGTCCGCCGGCGGACCACCATGGACCACCTGATGGACATCGCCCGGGCCCTGGAGCTCTGGAGCCATTCCTCATCCACGCCTCCTGAGCGCCGCAAGACGGAGCAGGCCATCCTGGAAACGCTGGAGATTCTCTGGAACAGCAACGAGTCCCGCCTGCGCAAGCTCAACGTCGAGGACGAGGTTTCCCAGACCCTCTTCTTCATCGAGCGGACGATCCTGGGGCTGATCCCGGAGCTCTACGAGGGGCTCGATGATCTGCCCCGGGCCCTGAATTCCAAGGAAAGCCATCGGGTCCCGACCTTCCTGCGGTTCGGCTCCTGGGTCGGCGCCGACCGGGATGGCAACCCTTACGTGACTCCGGAGACCACCTGGCAGACGGCCCAGGCCCACCGGAAGATGATCCTGGGTCACTATCGCTTGCGCCTGGAGGACCTGATCCGGCGGTTCAGCCAGGCCGAAACCCTGATCCCGGCCAGCCGCTCCTTGAAGGCCTCCTTGGAAAAGGACCGGCGGGAACTCTCCGACGCAGCCAAGGTGCTGGCCCGGTACGAGGGCTCGGAGTATTTCCGGAAAAAGCTCTCCTTCATGCACACCCGGATTTTCCGCAGCCAGGAGGGCCAATCCGGCGGCTACCGTTCCGCCCAGGAGATGATCCGGGACCTCCAGCTGATCCAATCCAGCCTGAAATCCAAAAAGAGCCGCCACGCCGCCGGGGAGATGGACCAGTTGATCCGGCAGGTGGAGACCTTCGGATTCTTCCTGGCCCGGCTGGAGTACCGGGAGCACCGGGACCGGATCCTCCAGGCGGTCGGGGAACTGTTGCCCAAAACCATCAAGCATTCTCCCGCCTACGAGGGGCTCTCGGAGACCGACCGCCTGGCCCTGCTTCAGCAGGCCCTCGTCGCTTCCCGGAAAAGACAAGCCAGCGACAAGGGATTATCCGCCGTCGCGCAGGATCTCCTCGGCCAATTCCGGACGATGGACCGGATCCAGAAAGAGCTGGACCCGGACCTGGCCCGCACCTATTTAGTCAGCATGACCCGCTCCCCCAGCGACATTCTGGCGGTGCTGTTCCTGGGGTCCTTGGCCGGTCTGGTCCGGGGCCTCTGGGCGCAGGAGACCTCCCGCGCCGCTTTCGACGCCGTCCCTCTCTTCGAGACGATCCCGGACTTAAACCGCAGTGAAGAGATGATGAACTCCCTCTGGAACGACCCGGTCTACCGCCGGTACCTGGCGGCGCGCGGCATGCGCCAGGAGGTGATGCTGGGCTACTCCGACGCCAACAAGGACGGCGGGTATCTAGCCGCCAACTGGGCCCTCTACCGGACCCAAGCCAAGCTGGGCCGCGCCGCCGAGCAGGCCGGGGTGAAGCTGGTCCTATTCCACGGCAAAGGGGGCTCCATCGACCGGGGCGGGGGACTCAGCCACCGGGCGATCGTCGCCCAGCCATTCGCGGCCCCGGGCTGCCGGATCAAGATCACCGAGCAGGGAGAAGTGGTGGCCGCCAAATACAGCCACCCGATCATCGCCCGCCGCAACATCGAACAGCTCGTCAGCGCGGTCCTGCTGGCCAACCTGGTCAAGGATGGAACCCAGGAACCGAGCCCCCGCCTCCAGCGTTGGGAGCAGATCATGGAGGAACTGGCCGAGATCTCCGAGCGGGCCTACCGCTCCTGCATTTTCGAGGATCCGGATTTCGTCCGGTACTACACCCTGGCCACCCCGATCCAGACTCTGCTGGAACAGCCGGTAGCCGGCACCCGGCCCGGGGCCCGCTCTGGGGACAGCCCCCCGGCAGGACACTCTGCTTCGCAGGGTATCCCCCGGGGGACAGTCCCCTTTAAGATCGCCCAGCTTCGGGCGATCCCCTGGGTTTTCAGCTGGGTCCAGTCCCGCCACATGATCTCCGCCTGGTACGGGATCGGCTCGGCCATCGAGACCTTCCAACGCCGGCACGGGGATGCCGGCCTGCAGGAGCTCATCCAGATGAACCAGGCCTGGCCCTTCGCCCACGTCCTCTGGGAGAATGCCCAGGCCTCCCTGAGCAAGGCGGATTTGAAGATCGCCCAGGCCTACGCCAGTCTCGTCCATCCGCTGGGCCTGCGCAACCGGATTTTCCGGAAGATCCGCGGCGAATACGACATGGCGGTCCGGGGGATTCTCAAGATCACCGGCCAGCGGACGCTCCTCGAGCATCAGCCGGTCTTAAGGCACTCCATCCTCCTGCGCAACCCCTACGTCGACCCGCTCCATATCCTTCAGGTCAGGGCCCTCCAGGAGCTTCAGGGCAGCTCCGCTTCCGCCGCCGGCTGGCAGGAGCTGACCCGGCTGACCATCCACGGGATCGCCTACGGGATGAAATCCACCGGCTGAGAGAACGCCGCAGTTTTTGTCCTGATCTTCATCACCGTCCGCGCCTGGCTCACTCTCCGTTAAGCTTGTTCTTGGTGTACAATGTTTTCGTTTCATTTCCCCGGTAGCTCAGTTGGTAGAGCGGGTGACTGTGAACGAGCACGGGACGTGCGAGTTAACGAAGGGGAGTTGACGTGCGAAGGTACAGTGATCGCCGCGCTTACATGGTTAACGCTGTCCGAAAGCGGCGGAAGAAAGTTCGTCAAATGGCTGTCGCTTATAAGGGGAGCAGGTGTGAGCGGTGTGGTTATGGTCGCTGCATTGATGCGCTGGAGTTCCATCACAGAGATCCATCTCAGAAGGACTTCGGCATATCGGAAAGGGGTTACACGCGAAGTTGGGCGAAGATGCGTTGCGAGCTCGACAAGTGTGTGCTCCTATGCGCCAACTGTCATCGGGAACTTCGCGCCCGACAATTAGCAGCCCCGGCCGGAAACGGCCGGGTGACACAGCGAGTAAATTCAGGGGAACCCC
>CAYJTC010000116.1:0-4363 GCA_964372955.1 uncultured Planctomycetia bacterium
CCCTGTTTCCCCTGTCTTCCCTGTTTCCCCGTGTATTATACTCTGATCATGCACTCTTTCATCTACGACCCCTTTCAAGAGGAGGCGATCCGCTGCATTCGCGGCGGCGTCTCCGCTTTCGTCTCCGCCCCCACCGGCTCCGGCAAAACGGTGATCGCCGAGGTGGCTGTCGAGGAAGCGCTGAAGGCCGGCGGCATGGCCCCACCACCTAATTTCTCCGCCAAAGGCGGATCCAATCTTCGATTGGATGGGCCCAACGGGCCCAAATCAGGTGGTGGGGTGGCGATCTACACCGCACCCATCAAAGCCCTCTCCAACCAGAAGTTCCGGGATTTCCATTCCCGCTACGGCGAAAAAGCAGGGATCTTAACCGGGGACGTCACCTTAAACCCGGAGGCCCCGCTTCTGATCATGACCACCGAGATCTATCGGAACAGCTTATTCGAAGGGAAAGGCCGGTTCGCCAACTGCCGTTGGGTGATTTTCGACGAGGTCCACTACTTGGACGACCGGGAGCGGGGCACCGTGTGGGAGGAGGCGCTTCTGCTGACCCCGCTTCAGACTGAGATCCTGGCCTTAAGCGCCACGATCCCCAACGCCCGCCAGCTGGCCGCCTGGATCGAGAAGATCCACGGCCGGGAGGTGAAGGTGATTCTGGAAACACACCGTCCGGTCCCGCTGAAATTCGCCTTCCAGTGTCAGGATGAGCTATTCCGGGATTTGGACTCGCTGAAATCAAAAGGATACCGGGGGCGAGAACGGGTGGGCGGGCAGCGGCCCCGCCCGTTCCGGATGCGCCGCAGCCGAGGCGGCCGCCGCTTCTTCAAACCGGGGCCAGTCCCTTTCCAGGGCGGAGAATTCCACGGCAGGACGAACCGGTCCGATCACCTCCTGCGCCAGATCCAGCAAGCCGGGCACCTGCCCTGCCTTTATTTCGCTTTCAGCCGGCGCCGGGTAGAGGAGCTGGCCTGGGAATTCGCGGCGCTTAACCTTTTGGCTCCGGAAGGCAAAGCCCCTCTGTTGGAGCATTTTGACCGGCTCTGCGACAAATACCAGATCCGGCATGAGCGCTCGGCCACGGAGATGCGCCAGCTGATCGGCCAGGGAGTGGCCTACCATCACGCCGGCCTTCTGCCGACCCTCAAAGAGGTGGTGGAGGTCCTGTTCTCCACCCGGCAGATCCAGGTGATCACCACCACCGAGACCTTCGCTCTAGGCGTCAACATGCCGGCCAAGTCGGTCGTGCTGGACACCCTGACCCGCCGGGCCGACGGGCCCCGCTCCATTCTGAGGGTCCGGGATCTTTCGCAGATGGCCGGCCGGGCCGGCCGGCGCGGGATGGACGAGGCCGGCTTTGTTTATCTCCGGGTCAACCCCTGGGAGGTGCCGTTTACGAACTTAGATCACCTGATCCACGGCCGGCCCGAGGAAGTCTCCAGCCGCTTCTCGCTGACCTACGCGACCTTGCTCAATCTGTACCGGACGCACGCCCAGAACCTGTTTCCCTTCTACCAGAAAACCCTGCACGCCTTCCAGGCCAGCTCCGCTTACCAGCGGGAGGCCTTCTCCCTGATCGAGCGCAAACTCACCTTGTTGAAAAAGCTGGATTACCTGAGGGAACGGCCAACTCCCAAAGGGGAATTCGCCGCCAGTCTCTACGGGTATGAGCTTCTGCTTTCGGAGTTGTTTGAAGGAAAGGTGCTGGAAACGTTGGACACGACCGATCTGGGGATTTTGCTTCTGGCGATGGTATACGAGCCCCGCCGGGGGGCGCAACCGGTGCGCCTTCCTCATCGGCTCCGCGGCCTGGCGGAACAGGCCGAGCAGCTGCTGGACCGGATCCATCAGGAGGAACGGCGTCTTCGGATCTCTCCCCTGACCAAACGGCCGGCTTTCCATCTCTCACCGGCGATGGAGCGGTGGACTAGCGGGGCCGGTTTCGAGAAGACCGTGGAGGCCTCGGGGGTGGAGGAAGGAGAGCTGATCCGCTATTTTAGGATGACGATCCAGCTTTGCCGGGGCTTAGCCGCCTCGCCGATGGCCGGGCGGGGCTTGAAAGAAAAGGCCCTGCGTTTAATCGAGAAGATCAACCGGGATCCGGTCGACGCGGAAGCGGAGCTGCGGCGCTCTCTCTAAAAAAAGCTTAACCCGGCATCCCCAATTTCTGTTTGGCGGCGGCGGACATCCGCTCCGGGGTCCAGGGGGGATCCCAGACGACCGAGACCGCGGCATCCTGGACTCCCGGAACCTGAAGAGCTCTTTGCTTAACCTGCAGCGCGATGTTGTGGGCCATCCCGCAGCCCGGGGTGGTCAGCGTCATCGTGATCTTCACCTTCTCCTCCGGGGTCACCTCCACCCCGTAGATCAGTCCCAGATCCACGACGTTGACCGGGATCTCCGGGTCATAGCACTCCTTAAGCGCTTCCAGAATCTGCTCCTGAGTGATCACGTCGAGACCTTGCGGGTCTTGGAGAGCCGGCTGGCGGCCTCGGCACAAGCCTTCTGCTGGGCTTCCTGGAGTGTGGCCCCCTCGGCTTTGGCGATCCAAGCCCCCGGCTGCACGTTGTGGACGGTGACGTAATATCGGGTCCCCAACTTGTACGAGACGATCTTCACCGGCCAGCCGGAAAGCTGATCCTGCCTTTCCTGATATTCTTCAGCCTTCATTCTCCGTGGATTCTCTCATCTTTTTCTGCGCCTCTGTGGCTACGGTTTCTCCACCGGGGCGGCGACCAGGTTGCCCCACTCGGTCCAGCTTCCATCGTAGTTCTTGACGTCCTTGAACCCGAGCAGGTACTTCAGGACGAACCAGGTGTGCGAGGAGCGCTCCCCGATCCGGCAGTAGGCGATCACCGGCTTGGCCCCTGAAATTCCGGCCGCGCCGTAGAGAGACTTCAGCTCCTCGGGAGATTTGAAAGTCCCGTCCTCGTTGCAGGCCCTCGCCCAGGGGATACTCTTAGCTCCCGGAACATGCCCGCCCCGCTGGCAGGTCTCCGGCAGGCCCGGCGGAGCCAGGATCTCTCCGGTGAACTCCTGCGGGGACCGGACATCCACCAGATCGGCCGCTTTCTTGCCGGAGGCCTCCTGCACCTGCGGCAGGAAGGCCCGAATGGAGAAGTCCGGATCCTTCGCCTTATAGGAAGCGGGCCCGACCTTCGGCGGCTCCTGAGTCAGCTCCCGGGACTCGGCCAGCCATTTCTTGCGCCCGCCGTCCATCAGCCGGACATCGGCATGCCCGTAGATCTTCAGCTGCCAGAGGGCCCACGCGGCGAACCAGTTGTTGTTGTCCCCGTAAAGGATGACGGTGGTATCGTTGGAGATGCCGGACCGGCTCATCAACTGCTCGAATTTGTCCCTCGGGATGATGTCCCGGCGCAGAGTGTCGCACAGCTCCTTGCCCCAGTCCCACCCGACCGCCCCAGGCAGGTGCCCCTCCGAGTAGGCCTTGGTGTCCACATCCACCTCGACGACCCGCACCTTCGGGTCGCTGAGATGTTCTTCCGCCCAGGCGGTGGTGACCAACACGTTAGACGCGGTTTGCACTGCGGTTGCCATGGATTCTTCCTCCTTAAGATAGGATGGCTTTCTTCAGGCAAAATTTCATTTTCGCCTAAAAAGGGATCTCCAGTCAAGCAATTTTAACGTGGGGTACCATTTCCAAAAGTGCCGCTCTCACACCTTCGCCAAGACCTCTTCCACCATTGGAGCATAAGGATCCTCGAGCATGAGGAACCGGCTGTAAGCTTGCTGTCTCTGCCCTTGTGTGAAACCCATCTCCAGATAGTAGGGATTGGGGGTGACTAGATCGTTGGGAGCACCTCGGACGTAGTAAGGGGCGCTGGAATATGGGTGGTCCTGCGCCAGATCAACAAGTTTCGCGCTGACAGGATTGCGTTCAATGTAGCGGCCGCACTGGAGGTAGTAGCTTTCTTCGGAGATTCGGGGGCTTCTAAAGCGCTCCTGAAAGACGTGGCCGACGAAACGGTAGGCCTTCTTGAAATAGCGGGCGTAGGATAGCTGGAGACGGTGCATCAGAGTAGACAGATCGTCTTTTTTCTGGATCTTTAGAAGGAAATGGAAGTGGTTGGGCATCAGGCAATAGTGATAGAGCGGAGCTTGGTAAAGCTTGAGGAAGCGGCCCAAGAGGCCCAGGAAGTGCTGGTAGTCGGAAGCTTCTGAGAAGAGTCTCCGGCGGTCGTTGCCGCGGTTGAAGACGTGGTAAAGACCACCATCTACCAATTCTCTGGGACGCCTGGGCATTCTAGGGATCTTTCAGAACGGTACTTCTGGAAATGGTACGCGTCTACTCTAAGCCGCGGCCAGGGATCTGAACGTCGGTGACCGGCAGGAACAGGTTCCCGTT
>CAYJTC010000117.1:0-4315 GCA_964372955.1 uncultured Planctomycetia bacterium
TCCTTCTGGCCGTTTCCTTCGCTCTGCCCAACTCGGCCTTCGCCCTGCGCCCGGTTGGCCTGGAGGAAGGGAAAGGAAAAAAGAAACTGGTTTCCCGCCTGACCGAAGGGGCTGTGCCCACCGGCAATCAGGGCCTTTTCGCCGGAGGTTCGGACCGAGGCATCCTTCCTTCACCACCGCCGCTGCGGGTGTTCACGGCTGGGCTGGAGGAGGCCCGCGAGGAGTTCGTCCAGGAGCTGCTGCGGATAAACCGGAATTTCTGGGCGCCTATCGTGGAGTTCCTCCGGGACCACCCGGCTCTCATCGATGGTCTCATTGCGGACCCCGAGCAGGCGGAAAATGTGCTGGGCGAACACTGGCCGGCCAATAAGAAAGGGCGTCAGGGCCGGATGCTGAAAGATCTCTGGCAGGCTTGCCGCGCGGCGAGGCGGGTGCAGCAATTGGAGAGGGAGCGTGCCGAGCGCCTTGCTGGCATCCCCGTCTCCGTCCGGGTCACGCGGTGGCTGAATGAGGTGATCCTCCCGGAGATCCGGCGCGACCCAGCCCGGTCCCCGCGGGAGCTCGTGTCCATCCTCCGGGGAATCGCGGGCCAGGATGCGCTCCCGGGCGGGGCGCAGGCCTGGTCGGGTGGTCTGGATCTGGTGGAGAAAAACCTGCCCGAGCTGGAGGCCGTTCCCGACGCAACGTTGGCCGAGCGGATGCGCTGGCTGGTCCACCAGCTGAACGAATCCTGTCTTGCGCCGCACTGGGTGAGGCTGATCCGGAGTAGCCCGCCTGAGGAATATGGGAGTCAACTTGCTGAAGTCAAGGCCTTCGTCCAAGCGCTCATAGTGGCCCAGGTCCTTCGGCGGGAGCTGTACCGGTTCCAGGAATGGACGGTCCCCGCATACCACTTGCGTCGGCCGGGCGAAGGGCGACACTTCACCGTGGGCTGGTGGGATCCATTGGGCGCCATCTGCGTCCTGCCGGACCAGCTGCGGCCGTGGGCGGAGGGAGCTTTGCGGTTCCTCGAGAACTCCCGGAGGGAGATCACGGATCGAGAACTGATTGGACAAGGGATCCGGCCTGCGATCTACCGGGCTTTGGTGGAGGTTCTTTCGCAGTTGGAGCCGAACCTTGCTGGGTTGGTTCGCGAAGAAGAAGAGAAGAGGAGTTGGTTTCCGGATGTCTTGCAGGAGATATTGCGTGAGGAGTTGAGGCATTGGATCCAGCACAAACGGGTGGAGCAGGCCGCGGACAGAAGATTCCCCTTTCTGCGGCCGGAATTCGACGACTGGTTCGTACGGACGCAAATGCGCAACGCGGACGAGGGCTCGTTCCTTCGGTACTATCTGGAAGAGATGAGGAAGCGAGGAGAGGGGTTGCCGGTCGAAAAGCGCCGCAGCGCGATCGAACCGTTTGTGGCGGCCTATGTCGAAATGGAAGCGAAGATGGCCGCCGCCATCGCCAGCAGGCGCTCCGGTCCGAGCCTCTTGAGTTTGTTTGAGCCCCTCGTCTACGTGCAACCTAAAAACCTTGTGGAATACCTCTGCGGGCTGTTCTTGATCTACCTGATCCGGCATGTCCGGGACAGTGAGACGGGATCAATCGAACCGGCGGCCCTCTTCTCGAGCTGGAGAGGCATCGCTGCTGAGGCGGGCGATAGCGCCGTCGCCACGATAGGCCGGGAGTTGATGACCGCTCCTCAGAATTTCCGCGCGATTCTGGAAACGATTGGCGCCCGGGAGTTCTGCTACCCACTGACAGACCTGGCGGTGCTGGTGGAACAGGCCGAGCCGCCCGCCGCCGGGCTGGATGAGCTTGTCCCTGGGGCGAAACCGCTTTTTGTGCAGGGTCGGACCAAGCGCCAACAGGACGGTTTAGTGGCTGCGGGCAAGGGGCATTTGATCAGCGGCTTGACCCGGTGGCCGCGCCTTCAGCGCGTTTACCGCATGTCCATTTTCCCCGCACTGTGCGCGGAAAAAATGCGAAAGCCCGGGCAGCCTATGGAGATCAACGTGGTGGTCGTGGGCAGTTCGGACGGTAGTCAGGTGGGCGCTTTCGCGGCCAGAACGCTTGAAGTGACTGAGGAGATGAAAATCCCTCTGGACCTAGAACATGGAAAGGAAGGTCTCCGGGTTCTCATCCGCGGTGTGGAAATTCATCCCGACGCGCATCGTCTGGCTCAGGAATCTCTTGCAGGGGAGAGGCCCTTGGAGTTCTTGCTGGAGGGCTATTCGAAGTCGGAGCAGGAGGCGGGGGCGCTTTGCGAAGTGTTGAATCGGCACAGGGAAAAGCTTAGGCACATGGTCCAGCTCATCCACGGTGACGCCACCCAGCCAGAGATCTTAGAGATGATCCAGGCGGCGGACGTTATCGTTGTGACCGCTTTCGGAGGAGACGATCCACGGAAGCACCGAGAGCTCTTTGAAACGGTTGCCCGAGCGAAGAGCGCGTGGATCTTAAGCGACATGGTCGATTGCGCCTGGAGCGTTCGAGACCACGAGCTTTTCCAGATTGCAGATTGGGGAGGGCCTGGCTATGCGTACGTAGGTCGTCCGAAGGGGATGGAGGTGACGTGGCCAGAGGATTGGGATCGGCTTCAGCGGGCGGTCACCGATCAGGTGGGGCCGGTATTGACCAAGATCTGGAATGCTTTCGGGGGTGACATTGACGCGTTTCTTTCGCTGATCGTTAAGGCGGAACTTCTGCCCTCCTGGGAGCATGAGGGACAGTACCCACCGGGTTTGCCGGTAGAAGTAGAGAGGATAGCCGATCAACTCGAAAGATCCCGCATCTTGATGGAATCGCAGAGGATACAACTTCCTCAGAGGACAACGGAAGTGCTCCAGCAGATTCTCGGGGGGCTTGGCAACCACCTTACTCCAGAGATTCGGGAGAAGCTGGAGGCCATCCTGGCGATCCAAAAGGCCGTGCGAACGAAAAGTGGCCTCACCCCTCAGGAGCCGGAATGGAAGGTGGACGACAGGGTTTTGGTCTCCGGCATGTTTGGGACTCAGGAAAGAACCGTTGATCAGGTTGATCTACAGGGCAGGCGGGTCCACCTCAAAGGGGATCTTGACAACGTCTGGCTGTCGTTTGGCTTCCTGGCGAGATGCGAGCGCCCGCCTCCCGCCGCCGGCCAGGAGGAGGCGATTGAGCCGGAGCTGCTGGCTGAAATTGCGGCTTTCCTCAGCAAGACGCTGGAACAGCAGGGAGGAACGATCTCCTGGATCGAACTCTATGATGCTCTGGAAAAGGAAGGCCTGAAGGACATCACGGGGAGGCCCGTCGGTGAGATTCTCCCTTTTCGCGGGCCCCGCTCCGTGCGGTGGTGGTTGTCGGGAGACGCCAGTGAGGAGGCCCTGTCAGGAGTGATCGACGCGGGAACCTGCAACTCCTTGGCGAGGGATCTGAGCCATATGAAAGAGGGAACCTTGAAAGAGCTGGTCGATCTCTACTCGCCGCAAGAGGAAACCTTAGGCCGTGCCCAGATTCGAGATGTGGCAGAGGGCTGGTTCGGCGAGCCGGGCATGGATCCGGATCTTTTTAAACGGACAGCGGCCCTGCTGGGTTTCCTGCCTCCGCCCCTGCTCAATTGGCCTTGGAGCGGGCTTCCAGAGGATCTGGAATTCGTGATGAGTAGAAGTTGGGATCGGCATGAGCCCGTCGTGAAAGGAGAGCTGGATGATACCCCCTTGAATCAGTTGCTGCCCACGGACCCGGTAGGATTTATCTACGGATATGAATTTTCCGAGGAGTGGCCGGAAGCTTACCTGGGTCTGACCGAAGGCATCTTCCGCTTTCTCATCTTTGGAAACGCCGATGCCGTGGCGCACATTCCGCAAGAGGAGCTTGGGGCGATGCTTTCCGCGTATCGCCACATCGCTCGGGCGATCCGGAAGAGTTGGCTGGAATCGGGCGGAGTGGGGACCGCAGAGATCCTGCGGAACCTTGATCCGGCTTACCGAGAACTGCCACTCCCGATGAATGTGGATGACAAGATTTTGATTGGCCGGGCGCTCGAATTCCTGGGCGTTCCGGAGGAGGTGACGGAGGATGCGGACAGGAAGGCGCAGGCCGCAGTGGAGGCCGCACAAGCTCGGGTGAGGGTGGAGCTTGGGAAGATTGCTCCTCGGGTCACCCCCGCGGTTGTGGGGATCGGGCCGACGCAGGCGAAGCAACAGGAGGGCGTTCTTCGGGTGCTGGGTCCCCTCATGCCGCCGGAAGCGCGCGGGCGGATCTTCGTGCTCGCCTCCGATGCCGGGGTGGTCACGCGTCTGTCGGACGCGGGGTTCTTCGCGACCACCGAGCCGGTCCTGGTCCTCTCGAAGCT
>CAYJTC010000118.1:0-4266 GCA_964372955.1 uncultured Planctomycetia bacterium
TTCCGATCTCAGCGTGTAGAACGGCGCTCCGTGGCAGAACTCCTGCTGCTTGGCGACGTTCATCTGAAGCTGGTCCATCGGGACGTGCCCGGGCCCCTCAATCATCACCTGGACCTCCCGCTCCCAGGCCTTTTTCGTAAGCTCCCCCAGGGTCTTGAGTTCCGAAAATTGGGCCTCGTCGGAGGCGTCCGCCAGGCATCCGGGCCTCAACCCATCCCCCAAACTAAAGCTTACATCATATCTCTGGAAGATTTCACACAGTCGATCGAATTCCGTGTAAAGGGGGTTCTCCCGGTCATGGGCGATCATCCACTGAGCCATCAGCGACCCGCCCCGGCTGACGATCCCGGTCAGCCGATGCTGGGTCAGCGGCAGATACTCCCGCAGGACCCCGGCATGAATCGTCATGTAGTCAACCCCCTGCCGCGCCTGTTCCTCAATCACTTCAAACAGCAGGTCCACGCTCAGCTCTTTGACGCTCTTGACCCGCTGGACCGCCTCGTAGATCGGGACCGTCCCGATCGGGATCGGGCTGGCCCGCAGGATCGCCTCCCGGATCTCATGCAGGTTGCCGCCGGTGGATAGGTCCATCGCGGTGTCGGCCCCGTACTTCAAGCAGACCTGAATCTTCTCCAGCTCCTGGTCGATGCTGGAGGTCACTGCGGAGTTGCCGATGTTGGCGTTGATCTTGCAGGTGCCCGCCGTGCCAATCCCCATGGGCTGAACCTCCGGGTGATTGACGTTGGCCGGGATGATCAGCCGCCCGGCGGCCACCTCCTGGCGGATCCGCTCCGGATCCAGCTCCTCCTTCTGGGCCACCGCCCGCATTTCTTCGGTCACCACCCCTGCCCGGGCGAAATGCAACTGGGTCCTGCCCATCGGCCGCATCAGCGCGTTCCCTCCTTCAGAAGAGCTAAGAATTCCATCCGGGTCTTCGGATCGGTCCGGAAGATCCCCAGCATCGAGCTGGTCACCATCTTGGTGTTCTGCTTCTCCACCCCCCGCATCATCGTGCACAGGTGCTGGGCCTCCATGACCACCGCCACCCCCTTGGGCTTCAGGTACTCCTGCAGGGTCTCGGCGATCTGGCAGGTGAGCCGTTCCTGCACCTGGAGCCGGCGGGAGAACAGGTCCACCAGCCGCGGGATCTTGCTCAAGCCCACGATCCTGCCGTCGGGCAGATAGGCCACGTGGCATTTGCCGAAGAAGGGAACCAGGTGGTGCTCGCATAAGGAAAAATAATCGATGTCTTTGACGAGCACCATCTCGTCGTACTGCTCGACGAACTGGGCGTGCCTGAATAGCTGCTCCGGGTTGAGCCGGTAGCCCTCGGTGAGGAACCTTAAGGTCCGCTCCACCCGCTCCGGGGTCTTGAGCAGCCCTTCCCGATCCGGATCCTCTCCAAGCCGGGCGATCAGCTCCCGCACCAAATGAGCGATCTCCGTCTTCGATTTTCCTTCCAACAACTCAGATGAATTCATCCGTTACTCCATGGGTTGATCAAAAAGGTCGATGAGCCTTTTTCATCAACCCCATTGAGAGGCCAGCTCCACCAGCAGCCGCACCCCAGCGCCGGTAGCTCCCTTGCGCAGGTGGCCCCGGTCCCCGTCGGCCCAGGCCACCCCGGCGATATCCAGATGGACCCACGGGGTCTCCTTCGCGAACTCCTTGAGAAAATAGCCGGCGGTGATCGTGCCGGCCTTGCCGTCGCCGACGTTCTTCAGATCAGCCACGTCCGACCGGATCGTCTCCCCGTACTCGGGCCAGAGAGGCAGCTCCCAGGCCCGCTCGCTGGATCGGGCGGCCGCGTTCTTGACCTTCTCCACCATCTGGGGGTTGTTGCCCATCAATCCCATCGCGTGCTGGCCTAAGGCCACCACGCAGGCCCCGGTCAAGGTGGCCAGATCTACCATTCCTTCCGGCTTATATTTCTGGGCGTAAGCCAGCGCATCGGCCAAAACCAGGCGTCCTTCTGCGTCGGTGTTGATCACCTCGATCGTCTTGCCCCCAAAAGTCCGGACCACGTCTCCTGGTTTCTGCGCGGAGCCGCCTGGCAGGTTCTCCGTGGCCGGCACCAGCCCCACTACATGGACCGGCAGCTTTAGAGCCGCCGCCGCCCGAATCGCCCCCATCACCGCCGCCCCGCCGGACATGTCATACTTCATCTGCTCCATCTTGTCGGCCGGCTTGATCGAGATCCCGCCGGAATCAAAGGTGATCCCCTTGCCCAGCCAGACCAGCGGGCGTTTCCGCCTGGCGCCGGGCCCTTTGTATTCCAGGATAATGAACCGGCAGGGCTCCTTCGAGCCGCGGGCTACCCCCAACAGCGCGTTCATCCCGATCCGGCGCAGCTGCTCAGGACCCAGCACGGTGCAGCGGAATCCGAATCTCTGGGCGGCGGCCTTGGCCTGCAGGGCCATCTGGGAAGGAGTCATCCGATTGGAAGGTCGGTTGATCATGTCCCGAGCCCAGCAGACCGCTTCCGCGATGCTCTGCCCCCGCCGCACGCCGGTCTTGGCGGCCGCCCCCTCCTTGGCCGTCGGAGCCACAAGGATCACCTCTTTGAGTTGCTGGCGCTCTTCCGGTTTGAGGTTCTTGAGCTCGACGAACTGATAGGTGCCCAGGATCGTCCCCTCGGTGACCGCCTGCGCCACCTCTTCCGGCTTGGCTCCGGGAACCTGAACCAGCCCCCGGGCGAAGGTGTCGATGCTGGCCTCCATGGCGCGACGGGATGCGGCGCCGGCCGCCTGCCGGACCCGATCCAGGGTCAGCTCATCCTTCTTGCCGGCCCCGACCAGGATGAGCCAGCGGGAATCCACAGGAAGTAAAAAGGTTTCGTTGAGCTTGCCCCTGAACCGTTTCGATTTCAGAAGATTCTCAACCGCTTTCTTGACCGGCGCGGACCATCCGGCCGCCCAAGGAGGCAGCCCCCCTTCGGTCACCCCCAGAAGAAGCGATTCCTTCCGGTCGGTCAGCTTGCCCGTTACGACAGCAAACCGCATAGCGCCACCTTCGGCAGAACCTCCAGCGCCCGCCGAATCTCCTCGCGGGTCGTTTCGGGTCCCCATGAAAAAGTGATCATCCCCAATGCCAGCCCCTCCTCTACCCCCATTGCTTTGAGCACGTGCGAGGCCTTCACCGTCCGGGCGGTGCAGGCCGAGCCCAATCCCACGGCGATCCCCTCCAGATCCAGGGCCAGCGTCAGCGATTCGGCTTCCATCCCCGGGAAGGAAACGCTCAGGTGACCCGGCAAACGTTCGGCCGGATGGCCGTGGAATACCGCTCTCGGAATTTGAGCTAAGATACCTTGAACCCACATCTCCCGTAAAGAATTTAATTGCTCGGCCCGCTGAGCCAACCCTTTCCCTGCCAACTCGGCCGCCTTCCCCATTCCGACGATCCCCAGCAGGTTCTCCGTCCCGGCCCGCCGGCCTTCCTCCTGCGTGCCTCCGACGAACTGGGGCCAGATCCGCGCCCCTTTGCGCAGGAACAGAGCCCCCACCCCGCCGGGCCCTCCCAATGGGTTCCCCGCCAGGGACAGGGCATCCGCCGGAACCGCCTGCAGGTCAATCAGGACCCGGCCGGCCGCCGCCACGGCGTCGGTGTGGAACAAAATCCCTCGGGCTTTGACCCGCCGGACCAGCTCCGCCATCGGTTGAACGGTCCCGACCTCCGGATTGGCCCACTGCACCGAAACCACCACCGTTCGGGGAGTGAGGGCCCGTTCCAATTCCTCCGGGTCCACCCGGCCGGCCCGGTCCACCGGAACCACCGTGACCTCCCAGCCCTCTTTCTCCATTCGGCGAACCGTCTGGAGGATGGAACTGTGCTCGATGGCGGAAACCACCAAGTGCCGTCCCCGGACCTCCTGCGCTTTGGCCAGTCCGGTCAGCGCCCAAGCGTTGGCCTCGGTTCCACTGGAGGTGAACAGGATTTCCTGCGGGCGGGCATTCAGCAGAGCCGCCACCCGAGCACGGCCCTCCTCCTTCAAGGCGACCGCTCCCCTGCCCTCGGCGTGGAAGCTGGAGGGGTTCCCCCAACGAGCCAACGCCTCCGTAACCGCCGAGGAAACTTCCGGCAATAAGGGGGCCCCGTTGATATGGTCCAGATAGATTCTTGGATAGTCGGCCATGACTAGGAAAACACCATTATACCCTTAGGTGGGCCCTATCTCAACAGCCTACCATTCCTCTGGAAGAGGGGGCATATTGGGGGGAGATGGCCCCGCAAGTTTCGATTGGGTTCGCGAAGCGAAACAAATCGTGC
>CAYJTC010000119.1:0-4158 GCA_964372955.1 uncultured Planctomycetia bacterium
AACGCCGGGATGGAAGCGGTAGCGGAGAATCTGCCCTTGTCCGGCGATAAGATCGTGGAGCTGGCCAACTTCGCCCAGGCCTCCCGGATCGATCTGACGATCGTGGGACCGGAGTCCCCGCTGGTTTACGGGATCGTCGATTATTTCCAGTCGAGGAAACTGCCGATCTTCGGGCCCACCCGGGCGGCCGCCCGCTTGGAAGGATCCAAGGCGTTCGCCAAAGAGATCATGGACCGGTACGGGGTTCCCACTGCCCGGCATCAGGTCTTTCGGGACGTAAACGGGGCGCTGGAGCAGATTCGCCGTTCTCCGGTGCCGGTCGTGGTGAAGGCCGACGGGCTGGCCGCCGGCAAGGGGGTGGTGGTGGCCCAGACGCGGGAGGAGGCGGCCGCGGCGGCGACCCAGATCTTGTCCGACCGGATCTTCGGTGAGGCCGGAAGCCAGGTGGTCATCGAGGAATGTCTTCAAGGGGAGGAGGTATCGGTTCTGGGAATTTGTGATGGGACCCGGTTCCTTCTGTTGGAATCCTCGCAGGATCACAAGCGGGCTTTCGATGGCGACCAGGGACCCAACACCGGCGGGATGGGCGCCTATTCCCCGGTTCCGATGCTGGATGCTCCAGCGTTGGAGCAGGTTCGCCAGCGGATTTTCGAACCGGTGATTCAGGGAATGCGGAAGGAGGGAGTCCCGTTTGTCGGGGTTTTGTACGCGGGGCTCATGCTGACTTCCGAAGGGCCGAAGGTGCTGGAGTTCAACGTCCGGTTCGGGGACCCGGAGGCGCAGGCGATCCTGCCGCGTCTGAAGAGCGATCTGCTGGATCTGATCCTGGCGGCGAAAGAGGGGAATCTGCAGAAAGCGAAATTAGCCTGGGATTCCCGCGCCTGCGCCTGCGTCGCGCTGGCCTCTGCCGGTTATCCGGGCAAGTACGATGTGGGCCGGGCGATCACCGGATTGGACCGGGTTTCCGACCTGGAGGACACATTGGTTTTTCACGCCGGGACCCGGCGCAGCGGCGCGCAGATTCTGACCGCCGGCGGCCGGATCTTGAACGTGGTCGGATTGGGCTCCACGCTGGAAGCGGCTTTGGCCCGTGCCTACCAGGCGGCGGATCTGATTCAGTTCGAAGGCAAGCAGTACCGGCGGGATATCGGGGCCCGGGCGCTGAAGCGGAGTGAACGGGTGAATCAATAACCGAGGGGGAGAAGATGGCGGGATCGAAAAAGGCGGCGGTTGGAATTCTGATGGGGTCCGATTCGGACCTCCCCTCGATGGAGGAGGCGGCGAAGGCGCTCAAGGAAGGGGGAGTCGGCTTCGAGATCCGAATTCTTTCCGCGCACCGGGCGCCGGAGGACACGGCCCACTACGCCAAGAAAGCGGCTAGCCGGGGATTGAAAGTGCTGATCGCCGGGGCCGGAGGGGCGGCTCATCTGGCCGGCGTTCTGGCGGCTCACAGCACCCTGCCGGTGATCGGGGTGCCGCTGGAGGCGACCCTTTTCAAAGGAACCGACGCTTTCTTAAGCACGCTCCAGATGCCGCCGGGGGTGCCGGTGGCCACTGTCTCGGTGGGAAAATGGGGGGCCCGCAACGCCGGGATCCTGGCCCTTCAGATCCTGGCGTTAAACAATTCCCGGCTGGCCGCCTACTTGAAGCGATTCAAGACCGAGCTCCGGAAAGGGGTCTTGCAGAAAGACCGCCAGCTTCAGAAAGACGGGTGAAGGGTGTAGGGTGAAGGGTCAAGGGTGAAGGGTGAAGGGTGTAGGGTGTCAAGAACGCGCGTCCTGAAAGTGGATCCGGAGCGGCCGGAGCCGGAGGCGATCCGGGAGGCGGCCGGTCTTCTGAAGCGCGGAGGGCTGGTGGCTTTTCCGACCGAGACGGTCTACGGCCTGGGGGCCAACCTGGAGGATCCCCAGGCGATTCAGGAGCTGTATCAAGTCAAGCAGCGCCCTTTTGACAAGCAGGTGACCCTGCATGTGGCCGGGCCGGAGGCGGTGCGGGGGCAGGGGGTGCAGGTTTCTGCCTTGGGGCAGCGGCTGATGGAGTGGTTTTGGCCGGGGCCCTTGACGCTGATCTTTTCCCGACCGGATGGATCCACGCTGGGCTTCCGGATGCCTCGTCACCCGGTAGCCCTGAAGCTTTTAGAGGAGGCGGCCGTGCCGGTGGTGGCTCCATCGGCGAACTTAAGCGGAAACCCCCCTCCTCGAACCGCCCAGGAGGTGATCCGGGATTTAGCCGATCGGATCGACCTGGTGCTGGATGCCGGGCCTACTCCGGTTGGGGTGGAGTCGACGGTTCTGGATCTATCCTGCGAGCCGCCGCGGATCCTGCGGCGGGGCGCGATCGCCGAGGAACTGGAAAACTGGCTAACGGGCCGACGGGCCGACGGGCCGACGGGCCAACGGGCGTGAAAATCTTATTCGTCTGCACGGGAAACAGCTGCCGGTCGGTGATGGCGGAAGGCCTGCTGAAAGATCTGCTCGAGAAGCAGGGCCGAAAGGACATCCAGGTTCTCTCCGCGGGAGTGGGGACCGCCGGCGGATTGGGCCCGACCTTGGAGACCATGGAGGTGATGCAGGCCCAAGGGATCGACGTTTCCCGGCATGTCGGCCAGCCGGTGACTCCGGAACTGATCCGCAGCGCGGATCTGATTCTCTGCATGGAAAAGTTCCACTGGGATTGGATCATCGCCCGAGCGCCGGAGGCCGGGCCCAAGGTCCATCTGCTGGGTCTGTTCCAACTGGAGGTGCCGATCCCGAACGCCGACATCCCGGACCCGATCAGCCGGCCTAAGGAAGTGTACGAATCCTGCCTGATGGCGATCGAAGACGGCATCCATCGGGTCCTGCGCTGGCTGGAGAAGCAATGAAAGAAACGTATCCCGTATCCGGTGTCAAAGTGTCAGCGTCAAAGAGATCCGGACACACTGACACGGGACACGGGACACGCCTTTTAAGAATCGCGGTGGGAGCCGACCACGGCGGGTTTGAGCTGAAGCGGACCCTCGCCCGGCAGATGAAGGCAGCCGGGCACCAGGTGGTGGACTTCGGGACCTTTTCCGCGAAGCCGTGCGATTATCCGCTCGTCGGAGCCAAGGTGGCCCGGGCGGTTTCTCGAGGGAACGCGGACCGGGGAGTTTTACTGTGCAAGAGCGGCGGGGGGATGGCGATTGTGGCCAACAAATTCCCTAGGGTGCGGGCGGTGGTGGCGCAGACGATCCGCTTAGCCCGGCATTCCCGGGAACACAACGACGCCAACATTCTGGTGCTGGGGGCCAGCCGCTTGAACGCCCGGCGGGCCCAAGCGATTCTCACCCGCTGGCTGGCGGTTTCTTTCGCCGGCGGCCGCCACGCCCGGCGGGTCCGCCAGATCCAGGCCATCGAGAGGCAATTGAACCGTTGACGTCATCCTCGCGAAAGCGAGGATCGATTCCCGCTTTCGCAGGAATGACAGAGGAGTTTTCATGTTCGAACACCTGAAGGCCACAGACCCGGAAATCTACCGGGCCATCCAGCAGGAGGTTCAGCGCCAGCATGGCCACCTGGAACTGATCGCCAGCGAGAACTTCACCTCCCTGGCGGTGCTGGAGGCGATCGGGTCGGTCATGACCAACAAGTACGCGGAAGGGTACCCGGGCGCCCGCTGGTACGGCGGCTGCGAGAATGTCGACCAGGCCGAGACCCTGGCGATCGAGCGGGCCAAGCAGCTCTTCGGGGCCGAGCACGCCAATGTCCAGCCCCACTCCGGCGCCCAAGCCAATATGGCGGTCTACTTCGCGATGCTGGAGCCCGGAGATACCGTCATGGCGATGGACTTGGCCTGCGGGGGGCACCTGACGCACGGCCATCCGAAGAATTTTTCGGGACGGTTCTTCACCATCGTCCCCTACGGGGTTTCGAAGAAGGATGAGCGGATCGATTACGACGAGCTGATGGGCCTGGCCAAAGAACACCGGCCCAAGATGATCCTGGCCGGATACTCCGCCTATCCGCGCCTCCTGGATTTCGCCAAGTTCCGGGCCATCGCCGACGCGGCCGGGGCGATCCTGGTGGTGGACATGGCCCATTTCGCCGGGCTGGTGGCCGCCGGGATCCATCCCTCGCCGGTCCCGCACGCCGAGTTCGTCACCACCACGACCCACAAAACCCTGCGCGGGCCCCGGGG
>CAYJTC010000120.1:0-4133 GCA_964372955.1 uncultured Planctomycetia bacterium
TCCCCAGATCCTCGGTAATCGCGCGCCCGCCGGTCAAGGTCGCGATATCCTCCAGCATCGCCTTGCGGCGATCCCCATAGCCAGGGGCCTTCACCGCGCAGCAGGCCAGCGTTCCACGCAGCTTGTTGACCACCAGGGTGGCCAGCGCCTCTCCCTCCACCTCTTCGGCGATGATGAGGAACGGCCGGCCGGTCCGGGCGATCTTCTCCAGCAGAGGAAGCATGTCCTTCATCACCGAGATCTTCTTCTCGTGAATCAGGATGAACGGCTCCTCGAGCACGCATTCCATCCGTTCGGCGTCGGTGACGAAATACGGGGACAGATAGCCCTGGTCGAACTGCATCCCTTCCACCACCTCCAGGGTCGTCTCGATCCCCTTGGCCTCCTCTACCGTGATGACGCCGTCCTTGCCCACCTTGTCCATCGCCTCAGCGATCAGGTTGCCGATCTCTGAATCGTTGTTGGCGGAGATGGTGGCCACCTGCGCGATCTCTTTCTTGTCCTTGATCGGCTTGGAGAGCTTCTCCTTCAGGGTCTCGACCACCGTTTCCACGGCCAAGTCGATCCCTCGCTTGATCCCCATCGGATTGGCGCCGGCGGTGACGTTCTTCAACCCCTCCCGATAGATCGCTTCCGCCAGGACGGTCGCCGTGGTGGTGCCGTCGCCGGCGGTGTCGGAGGTCTTGGAAGCCACCTCTTTGACCATCTCGGCCCCCATGTTCTCATAGGGGTTCTCCAGCTCGATCTCCTTGGCGACGGTCACCCCGTCCTTCGTGATCGTGGGGGAACCGAATTTTTTGTCCAGGATGACGTTTCGGCCCTTGGGACCCAGCGTCACCTTGACCGCTTTAGCCAGGATTTCCACTCCGCGCAGGACTGCCCGTCGGGCGTCCTCATTGAACAGCAGTTGCTTGGGCATCTTTGATCAAACCTCCCTTGGTGTCATTCCCGCCCTCGTTTACACGAGGGTAAACTCCAGCGGGAATCTCTTGATGATCCTCGCTTTCGCGAGAGCCTGCCCTCGGCTCGACCGAGGGATGACCGCTACGCGGTCACTTCTTCGCGTTCTTGACTGCTAAGACGTCCTCTTCCCGAAGGATGAGGAGTTCCTTCTCGTTGTGGATCACTTCCGTGCCGGAATATTTAGCAAAAAGGACCGTGTCCCCGACCTTGACCTCCAGGGGCTTCACGGTCCCATCTTCCAGAATCCGTCCCTTTCCAACAGCCAGAACCTTGCCTTCCTGAGGCTTCTCTTTGGCCGTGTCCGGCAGGATAATTCCTCCCGGGGATTTCTCTTCCTGCTCCAAGTGCTTGACTAAAATCCGGTCCCACAAAGGATGAATCGCCATTTTTGTTCCTCCTGATTCTGAGAGTTTGGTCGGAAAACTGTCGGAATTCCGAAAAATTAGCAGTTACATGAGCGGAGTGCTAATCTCTTTGACTATGATACTAAATTCGGTCCGGTTGTCAACCTATTTTTTTATGGTGGTAGGTAAGCTCAAGTCCTTGCAGGGTCAGATCCGGGTTCACGATCTGAACAGAGCGGCAGAATCGGCCAATCAGCGGGGAGTGTCCTCCGGTGGCAATCACCTTGGCCCGGGGGGCGTGCCGGCGCTTCAACCCCCGGATAATCCCGTCACACAGGGCTCCGTAGCCGTAGAAGATGCCGGCCCGCATGCTGGAGACCGTGTCCCGCCCCAGGAATTCCTTCGGGGGCGCCAAGCGGATCCTGGGAAGCAAAGCGGCCCGGTTCATCAAGGCCTCCAGAGCCAGTTCCAGCCCTGGAACGATCAGGCCTCCTAAATACTCCCGGCGGCCGGAGACCAGGTCGATGGTGATCGCCGTGCCAAAGTCCACCACAATGGCCGGCCCTTTATAGAGGAAGCAGGCGGCCGCCGCGTTCACCAGCCGGTCCTGCCCCACCTGGGAGGGGATCCGGTACCGGTTGATCACCGGCGCCCTGACATTTTCTCCCAACACCAGCGGCCTGGGCAGCCCTAACCGGCGGATCGCCTGCTTGAGCCGGCCCGTCGCCTTCGGGACGACACTGGAGAGGATTACCCCTTCCACCCGGTCTGCGGAGATCCTGAAACGGCTCAATTCTCTTCTCAGGGCCGAAAGATAAGAGGAAGCGTGGGTCTGGACCCGGCCCCGGCCCGCCAGCCTCCTTCCCCGGAAGAGCCCCACCGTGATGCTCGTGTTCCCCACATCCAGCGCCAGCAGCATGGCAGAAAGACAGAGACCGAAGATTTACTGGAGCAATTTGACGAGCCCCTGTGCTTGCAGGAAGAGCTGTTCAAGCTCCTCTTGACTCGGAGCTTGAGACATCAGGGGATAACGTTCCTCAACGTAAAAAGCCGAGGCCTCCTGGCATAAGGGTCGATATTCCTCAGTAGCCGGCAGAAATTTTACAACTTCATCCGGAAGGAAACTGAGGTTATGGGTTCGCCGCAAATTCCATCCCCTGGCAATAAGAAACCCTTTCAGATATTTTTCAAGAGCTTGCTGCAGGTGGAATCCGGCATCCTCGCAGTCTCCCTCCTTTAATCGTCTCGGAACTCGCTCGAAATCCTCTTGGGCCTTGCGAAACCACTCCGAAGGATCCCGAGACTCCTGATCAGGCGGCATAGAGGACTTGACCGCGGGTAAGGATTTCCTCCAGAAAAGGATCCCCCATCCGCTCTTTCCGGATCATTTCTTCAGGAGTCATAACAAAAGGCGAGAAATCCAGTCCCTTCACCAGCGGCTGAACGAGTTGGTAAACCTCCGCCCAGCGTCGATGAAACGGCTGGTTGGTGTTCTTGATGATCAATAAATCAACGTCGCTCTCTTCTGTGGGTTCACCATAGGCCCAAGACCCAAAAAGGATGAGTTTTTCTGGTTGGTAACGATCTTTCAGAAGAGCAACGACTTGGTTTATTGTCTCTCGAACGCGTTGGGTATGCTCCACAATCCCAGAAACCTCCTTCTCATTTCAACCCCTTGAGAATACCATGATTGGAAACCTTGACCTTCATTTATAATCCAGCGCCAGCAGGGTCATAGAGGCCGACTTAACTTGCGAATCGGTGGGAGGGTCATTTTTACAGGACGGAACAGAATGCCCTCTCGGACTTTAATCTAAGTATACACGAGCTTTACGGCGATTGCGGATGAAAATTACAGTTCCAAGGACCAACAGGTATCCGAGCAGACCCAGGCCGACGGCGATCACCAGGTTCCCTGCCAGGGTCCCCAAAAGAACCTGGCGGATGGTTCCCGCCGGAAGCCAATCCCCGAGAAGCCAGTGACCCAACAGGTAGCTTCCAACGTAGACGAAGGGGGTGGTGAGCGGGTTGGTCACCAGGGCGCCGGCCACCATGATCGGCAGATTCAGGCGAAACAGGGCCGCCACCACCGCCGAGGCGATCGCCCCGGTGCCTGGGATCACCCCGAGGGCCACCCCTAGCCCGAAGGCCAGCGCCAGTTGGTGAGGGGTCAGACCCCTTACGTCTAAGAGACGCCTTAAAAGGGGCCTGACCCCTTCAGGTTTTGTCTTTACCGGAGCAGCTTCTGAATTCCCCATATCCCCAGAACTCCCGCCAGAAACAGAATCCTCCGCCGGACTTTGATCCGCTGCCGGCGCAGCAGGTCGAGGGAAAACTGCATCGCCTTCAGATGGACGCTCCCTTGAAATTCTGGCAGAGTCATCTTGCGCTCCAGCTCCCGCATCCGAGGCTGCAGGGCCATCGCCCAGTAGACGATGAGCCCCACCAGAAACCCCAGGAGGAGAAGCCCCCATCGCATCGCTTAGGATTTTGAGTCGCTCTGAACGGAGCTCTTGACCAGCCCCGTAAAGGGAGCCAGAAGGTTCGTCAGCTCTGCGGGGATCACGAACTTGGTGGAAGGGGATGCCCCCAGGACTTTCAGCGCCTCCAGGTACTGCAGGGACATCGTCTTGGCATCCACGTTCTTGGCCGATTCGAAGATCTTGGTGAGAGCCAGCGCGTAACCCTCCGAGTTCAGGATCGCCGACTGCCGGTTCCCTTCCGCCTGTAGGATCGCCGACTGCTTGGCGCCTTCCGCTTTCAGGATCGCCGACTGCCTCTCTCCCTCCGCCACCGTGATGTTCGCCTGCTTCTGCCCGTCCGCCT
>CAYJTC010000121.1:0-4095 GCA_964372955.1 uncultured Planctomycetia bacterium
AGGTAGGTTGACCCCGGCGTGGTGAAAAGAGCGGCGTATGCTCCGGCACCTACCAATGTCACCGAGATGATCAGACTGGCGAAGAACAGACCCTTCAAGATCCGAGCCCTGCGGGAAATCATGCTAATGGCCTGCCAGCAAACGCACCAAAACCAGGTAAATAAGGATCGTCGCGTTATCCGCCAGCGCAAGCACCAGGGGCCCCACGGCTACGGCCGGATCAATCCTCCAGGCCCGAAACGCAACCGGAAGCACCGTCCCGACCCCCGCCGCTACCGAAATGCTGCCGGCGATGGCCATGGCAATGGCGACTCCAAACCAGAAGGATCCTCCAAACAACCGGCTGACTAGGGTGACCAGGAGACCGGCCAGCAAACCAAGACAGACCGCGACTTTCAACTCCCGGTTTAGAAGCCTCTGCGCCGCCGGCCGGCTAAACGGCAGGGTGCGCAGCCGCCGGACCGTAATGGCGGTGGCCTGCATCCCGACGCTCTCTGCCAAAACCAGCACGATGGGAATAAACAGAGCGACGATGACGATCTCCTGAATGGTCCTGGCAAAAAGCCCTGCGATGGCTGCGCAACCTACCCCACCTGCGACGTTGACGAGCAGCCATGGGAACCGTTGCCACACCGCCCTTGGGACGCTGCCTAAGCGGGCTTCGTCCGTATGAACCCCAAGGGACTCAAAGATGTCGCTGCTGACCCGCCCCTCGGCGATTTCAATCACCGTGTCGGCAAACTGCTCGGCAAACACCGCGCCTACCAAGCAGTCCTGAGCATCCACAACCGGCAGAGCCAGAAACCGGTGTGTGAGGAAAAAATCGAGCGCCTCGGCGACTTTCATCCCCAAGCGAAGGCTCTGGACCCGGGTGACGAGGATTCCCTTTAGGGGGCGCTCCGGATCCGCCGCCAGGAGGGCGCGCACGGGAACCACCCCTTGAAGCCGTCTCTCAGAGTCGACTGCATAGAGATAAAATATCCTTGGCTGGATGGCCCGATCCCTTAGCTGGGTCAGCGTCTCGCCAACGGTGCTCTCCGCCGACACCGTGACAACCTCGTCTGTGACGTAAGGATCGATCAGCGCGTTGAAATCAGCCATTTGACAACAGCGATGAACGCCCCTGTGAGGACGAGGTTGAAAGCCAGACTCAGAGCTGAGAGCGTCAGAGGAAGACCCGTCAGCCCGTAGCCAATGGCCACCAGCAGGACACCGGCTCCGACTTCCCCGCGGGGGAACATGGCTACACTCAGAGCCATTCGTTGGCGGAAGTCGGCTTCACGGCGATAACAGAACGCAGGAAAACACTTCCCCAGGTTGGACAGAACCGTCAGGACGATGACATGCCATAAGAACGTCCAGGGGCTCGCTCCAGCCAAGAGAATCCGGGGGAGGGAACAGCCGACCAGGAACATAAAAAGGGCCTTGACGGTTCGGTCCAAGACAAGCGCTCCGTCCTGTTCCGGCTCCAGATAGGCATGCTCGTGGGAATGCTGCTGAGGCCGGCTGGGATCGTGGGGGTTGTAGAGAACGCATCCCAGGGCGAAGGCCGGCAGGAGAACCTCCAGGTGCACATGCGCCGTGCGTTCGATCGCCTGACAGAGCGCGACGATGGCGGCCCCATAAAGGAGAAGCCAGCCCTTCCCGATGGGCCAGCGCACCGCGTGTAGCCACCGGTAAGCGATGACCAACAGGATGAGAATCAGGAGAACTACGGCGAGCAACTCCGGTTTGAGGCCAACGAATAAAAACTGGAGAGGAATCATGAACAGGATTGTGTCCAGATCGTCGAAGATGGCCAGCACCTGGGCCTTGCGAAACAGCCAGGTGGTTCCCAGCCCAGCGGCGGCCAGCATGGCAAACAGGACCCCTGCTGAAGTCGGAGCGGCGAATCGCCCGATGAGCAGCGCTTCTCTCCAGTCGGTCTGAAAAGCCAGGATGAAGTAGAGGGCGCAGAAAATCCAGGGGAAGGCCGCGGCGGTCATCGCCACCACGTAATCCCAGCCGTAGGACTTGAGGCGCCGCTTGTCGAGAGTAAACTCCAGCCCTACCTCGATCATGATGTAGGCCAGACAGATCATCGTCGCCGTGGCAAGCAGCGACCGGAGGACGGACAGGTCGTAGATCTGGGATGCTGCCATCCCAACGACAAGCAGGCCACTGTAAAAGAGAACCTGGATCATGGTTGTCTACCTCTTGACACAGATCAGGCACCTGCCACCAAAATCATGTATCCGATTGAAGCGATCTTCATCCCCTTCCTCTCCCAATTTCTTGACTGGACGCCGGGGTGACCGCCCGTGGCCGCGGCGATGCACTTCGGGATGCCGGCGTCGGTTCCACCAGGACCGCGTGGAAGATGATGTTTTCCATAATCTCCACCTCGGCCGTGCGGGTTGCCGAGGTGGGTTTCTGAAGAATCCGCAGGACCGCATGGATCACCATCCCAGCGATCGCCCATGCCATCCGCTCCGGATCTTGGCCTGTGAACAGCCCCTGTCGCATCCCAACCTTGAGCGGAACGATCAGCCGCTTCACATACTGATCCATTCCTTCCGAGATCGCCGAGGTCAGGCCATCGTGAGGACCGCCCAACACCACGTCGGCTCTCTCCCGCACCATGATGCGAAAGAAGCGGGTGGAGCGCTCGAAAAAGTTCACCGCCTCCCGGATCAAGGCCCGCAATTGGAGCCGGGGCTCCTGGGCATACTGCTGGAGGAGGGGGTCCAACGCTTCGTGCAGTTCCTGAAACCGGCGGGACACAAACTTGGTTAAAAGCCCCCGCTGATCGCCAAAGTAGTTGTAGGCCGTCGCACGGCTGACTCCCGCGGCGCGCGCCACGAGGGCCAGCGACACCCGGTCAGGACCCCGGGCCAAGATGAGGTGCGCGGCGATTCCCAGGAGGCGCTGTTCCACTCCCTCCCGCCGCCACCGATGGATTCTGGATGCCTGTTTTTCCATTTAGACGTGAGTCTAATTATACTGACGCCTTTTCTCTCCAGCAAGAAATTTTTCTGCCGGCGGGGCGAACAGGGAGAGGACGAACCTTATCGCTGGACGTTCGAAAGGGATGGTTGGGAGAGGGGCCTGTCGTCTACTAAACGGTCATCGGCTTCTGAACGGACGCCGCAGGTATTTCATTCCAAGTTTGGCCATCAAAAACTCTGCCGGCCGCTTTTTTACCGACGCGCCTACCATCAGGATCATACGCACCCCACTGTTTGAAAAAAAACTTCGCGCCGTGCCGTCTGCACTGTTCGCGGATCGTTCGGACCCATTCAGGTTTCATGGGCCGCGCTCCGTGACCGCTTTCTCCGCCAACAATCACCCAGTGGATTCCCTTCAGAAGCGAGGCATCCAGTTCCACGGGCCCTAAGAGCGGTTCGATGGACAGGAATCGAATTCTGGCAGGGACCCGGAGGAGATCCTTGATCCTCCAAACGTAATCTTGAGTTTCTACCGAAACACCCGCCCAGACGTTGGACGGCCAAGGTTTCTTCCCGGAGACCCGTTCGTCGAATTTACAAAACCGCTCTCTCGACCAAAGGGTGAGGCGGTTTGAACGTTTGGTGAGAACCTGGAAGATGTGCTGCTTGGCTTCCTGCATCACATCAAAGACTTGTTGGATAAATTCGTCAGACACATCTTTATGGAACAGATCGGACATGGAGTTGACGAAGATCATCCGGGGCTCTTTCCAAGTCAACGGCAGTCGCAATCGCTCGGGCCAGAGCCGAAGGTCGAAGCCCTGCTCGAAAGGGTGTCCGGGGACTCCCCGGAACCGCTCCGCGAAGGTCTCGGCATAACAGTTCTTGCAGCCGGGGCTGACCTTGTTGCACCCCGTAATCGGGTTCCAGGTGGAGTCGGTCCACTCGATTGCTGATCTGTCGCTCATGGTCTCTCACGATCTTACAACAGATCCCCTAAAAAGCTTCAACCCTTCGGTTTCGTCCTTTGACCTTGGAAAAACCCTTGAGCCGTGCGATAGGTTGTTATATCCTGGAGCTACTCCCATGCCGAAAGATCTGATCGAGGCGCTGAACACCTACCGCCTGGAACACAAGCTCAGCCAGGTCCAACTGGCCAAGAAGCTCG
>CAYJTC010000122.1:0-4049 GCA_964372955.1 uncultured Planctomycetia bacterium
TTGTCCCGGAAAAAGAAATTCAAGCGCTGTTCATCTTCAATATGTGCGTGGTGCAGCTCCAAGGGTTCGATGATGGCCCCGGAGAAGGGCGCTCCTTCTTCATGCGCATCAGCGGACGACAGATTGAGCATCGCGAGCATGCTTCCTATAAGCACGGCAACAAAAACCTTGTTGATGGATCCGACCATGAGATCCTCCTGATGGATTAAGGATGAAATGAATAAAAAAGAAGCTAAGACTGACTTCCGGGGGAAGCTACGCGGAAACGGGCGGAGCGCGGATCGAAAGAGAGGAGCGGAAGCTTTCCGAAAGCGGAAACGCCATCCGCTCAACAGCGAGCTGTTTCTGAAAAACCAGCGGAGCGACCGCCGGAGCTTGAAGCGCCGGGGAGGGCTGGACCGATTGGGCGCGGCAGAAAAGACAGTCATGCCCTGCCGTGACCTTGGCGTGGGAATGCGGCAGGACCGCCAGGATGCCGGCCGCTACGAAAACCGCCAGCGAAGCGAGGATCAGGATCTTTCGAAAGCCGTTCAGTTTCATCGATTCTCTAGGGTAGCAGGTTCCCCCATGGGATCAAGCGCTCTTTTTCCTAGAACCCGTTTCATAAATGTCATCCCCGCCCTCGATGGCACTCGAGGGTAAGCTCCAGCGGGGATCATCTCCCCATCGGATTCCCGCTGGAGCTTGCCCTCGGCCGTCCCCCCGAAAGGGGGGACCGAGGGGGGGAATGACAGCGGTGTTTACGAAATCACTTCTATAGCTGCAGCCACAGAAGCAGGTAGGCCAGAATCAACGTCGGGATCGTCACGAAAAGGCCCGGCCCCAGCCACCGGGCGAATTGGACCGGATGGTTCTCTTTCTCCAACATCCCGATCGCCACAATGTTGGCGGTGGAGCCAATCATCGTGGCGTTGCCGCCCAAGGTCCCGCCAAAGAGCAGCCCCCACCAGAGGGCTCCGATGGGCAGACCCGAGACTCCCAAATCGGCGATGATCGGGATGAAGGTAGCCACCACCAGGATGTTGTCGAGGAAAGCGGTCAGGACCGCCGAGATCCCCAAAATCAAAGCCAGCAGCAGCGCCTGGTTGGTCCCGGCCAGCGCTTTCAAGCCTTCCGCGATCCGGTCGGTCACCCCGACGTAGCGCAGGGTCCCCACTGAGGCGAACAATAAGAGGAAGAAAGCCAGCGTCCACCAATCCACTCGCCTTTCCACTAACTCTCGAGCCTTTTCCTTCTCGACGAGAAGGGCAATCCCCGCCATGGCAAAAGGCACCCCCAGTAAGAGGGTGTTCTTGGAAAGGCCAAGCAGGTGCTCCATCTGATGATGGAAGACCAGCCCCACGATGGTCAGCCCGAAGATGAGGCCAGCCAGCCGGAACTGCTTGCGGCTGACGGTTCCCTCCTCAATCGCTTTCTCCCGAACCTTGGCAACCCCTCGGGCCATCTCCTCCAGAGGACGGCGATAATAGAACCCGCAAAGTCCGATCGTCAGGAACATACAGGCGACCGAAATCGGGCTGGCCCACCGGACAAAATCCGAAAAGCTTAAAGATGCCCTGAGCGCGATCAGCACCCCGATCGGGTTGCCCACGACCGTGGCGCTGGAACCGATGTTGGTGGCCAGCACGATCATCACGATGAATGGAAAAGGGTCCAGCTTCAGCCGCCGGGTCAGCTGCAGGGTGAGCGCGGTCATGAACAGGATGGAGGTCACCTCATCCACGAGGGCAGCCGACAGCATGGAAAGCGCCATCATCGAAGGAAAGAACCATTTCGGCCGGTGGCTGACGGCGTCCAGCAGCCGCTCCAGAAGCGCCTCGAAGAACTTCCTGTTCTCCAGGAATCCGATCACGATCATCATGGCCACCAGGAACAGGATGATGTCCACGTTGGCGAACTCGATTAAATGGGGGATGTCGATCAGACGGGTGGCCAGCAGGGCGGTGATGCCCATCAGGGCGAAAGCCAGCCGGAACTGCCAGTAGAAGAGGGTGCCCAGGATGAAGCTGGCGAAGATGGCGACCGCCAGGATTTGAGGGCCGGTCAGGCGGGCCGCCCAAGAGGCGCCGACGATGGCGCCCAGCAGGCCGAAGAACCAGGGCAGAGATTTCACCCCACCACCTCCTTCCGTGTCGAAGGCACTCGACTCCTTTTGGGAGTCATGAAACGAAGTTTCATGGAAGGAGGTGGTGGGGTCAAGAAACGATCTCGTCAGCCAGGAGGATTACCTGGTTCTGGTGAACCTCCAGGAACCCCTCGCCGCGGGACTGAAGTGTGGAGGGACGACCGGTTTCGTCCCGGAAGATGATCTTTCCGGGTGTCAGGGTGGTGACCAGCGAAGCATGGTTGGCCAGAATCCCCAGATACCCCAGCGCCCCAGGCGCCACCAGGGAGGCCACGCTCCCTTTAAAGACGGCCCGATCCGGCGTCCGGATCTCCAAGGTAAAACTTTTCTCCATAAAAACTCCGTTCGTCCTGAGCAAGCCGTTCATCCTTCGACTCAGCTCAGGATGAACGGCGCGTCGAAGGACTTCAGCTCTTCGCCACCGCTTCCCGTTTCTCCGACTCAGCCACCGCCTCGTCTATGTTTCCGCACATGTAGAACATTTGCTCCGGCAGGGAGTCCAACTGGCCTTCGATGATCTTCTTGAAACCCTGGATGGTGTCGGCCAACTTGACGTACTTGCCGGGCCGTCCGGTGAAGACCTCCGCCACGAAGAAGGGCTGAGAGAGGAATTTCTGGATCTTCCGGGCCCGGGCGACGGTGAGCTTGTCCTCCTCGGAAAGCTCGTCGATTCCCAGGATCGCGATGATGTCCCTTAAGTCCTTGTAGCGCTGGAGGATTCGCTGGACGGAGCGGGCCACGGCGTAATGCTCCTCTCCGACAATCTTCGGGTCCAGGATCCGGGAGGTGGATTCCAGGGGATCCACCGCCGGGTAGATCCCCAGCTCCGCGATCTGGCGGGAAAGAACAGTGGTGGCATCCAGATGAGAGAAGGTGGTGGCCGGAGCCGGGTCGGTGAGGTCGTCGGCCGGCACGTAGATCGCCTGAACCGAGGTGACCGATCCCCGCTTGGTGGAGGTGATCCGCTCCTGCAGCTGGGCCATCTCGGTGGCCAGGTTCGGCTGGTAGCCGACCGCCGAGGGCATTCTTCCCAGCAGGGTGGAGACCTCGGAGCCGGCCTGCACGAACCGGAAGATGTTGTCGATGAAGAGCAAAACGTCCCGCCCCTCTTCATCCCGGAAATATTCCGCCATGGTCAGCCCCGAGAGAGCCACCCGGAGCCGGGCCCCCGGCGGCTCGTTCATCTGCCCAAAGACAAGCGCCGTCTTCTTGACGACACCGGAGGCATTGAGCTCCAGCCACAGGTCGTTGCCTTCCCGGGTCCGCTCCCCCACCCCCGCGAAGACGGAGACGCCGCCGTGCTCCGTGGCGATGTTCCGGATCAGCTCCTGAAGGATGACCGTCTTGCCCACCCCGGCGCCGCCGAACATTCCTACCTTGCCCCCCTTGACGTACGGGGCCAGCAGGTCGACCACCTTGATTCCGGTTTCCAGGATCGTGGCCACCGGCGTCTGCTCGGTGAAGGAAGGAGGCGGCCGGTGGATCGGGGAGCGCTTCTCCGGCTCCGCGATGGGGCCCTTGCCGTCGATGGGCTCCCCCAGCAGATTGAAGATCCGGCCCAGGGACTGGGGCCCCACCGGCACGGAGATCGGGGCGCCGGTGTCTTTGGCCTTCATGCCGCGCACCAGGCCCTCGGTAGAGGCCAGGGCGATGCACCGGACCACGTTGTTGCCCACGTGCTGGGCCACCTCCAGGGTCAGGCGGATCCCCTGGGCCGCGTGGTCGATGGTGAGGGCATGAGTGATCTTGGGCAGGGCCTCATTGGGGAATTGGATGTCCACGCTGGGTCCGATGACCTGAGTGACGATTCCTTCAGCCACCATTAGTACCTCCCCTCGTTATCCTCGGGCTTGACCCGAGGATCTGATCCCCGCTGGAGCCTGCCCTCGACCCCGATCGAGGGTTTACCCTCGAGCGACATCGA
>CAYJTC010000123.1:0-4019 GCA_964372955.1 uncultured Planctomycetia bacterium
TCCGGCACATCTTTGCCATCGTCGGGCTTGACGACGGGGCCTTCCGTCCCGATCCCAACCGGCGGGACCGGGAACGACAGACGATCGGGACCGCCCGCCTGGCGACGGAAGTCACTCCCTGGTGGTCGCAGCTGTGGAGGGTCTCGGCCTCGATCGGGAACCTGATCGACGACGATCCCTCCAACGGCGGCACCGAGGCCAACAGTCTGACCAAGCTCGACACGGAGCGGTACGGAGCGGAATGGATGAACCGGTTCACGCCGGTGGACTGGGACACGGTGACAGTTGGTTTCGAGTTTGAGGACCGGGAAGCGGACCGGCGGAGCGGCGGGGCCAACCAAAATTTTTCCAAGGCCCAGACGACCCGGGCGGTTTACCTCCAGAATGAATGGCGGCCCCTGAATCCTCTGACTGTGGTAGCCGGGGCCCGCTTCTTCCGGGAAAGCGCTTTCGGCTCGGATCATGTGGTAGAGGCTTCGGCGGCCTATTTTCTAGCCCCCTGGAATCTGAAACTGCGCGGCGGCTGGGGCCAAGGTTTCAGGCCCCCCTCTCTCAACGAGCTGTTCTTCCCGAACTTCGGAGTGCCCACCCTTGGGCCGGAGAAAAGCGAAACCTTCGAGATGGGGGCTGAGCAGGTTCTGTTCGAGAACAAGATCAACTGGTCGGGAACCCTGTTTCGGACCCATTACGAAGATCTGATCCAGATCGTCCGCACCAGCTCTACCACCTCGGCTCCCCAGAACGTGGGCCATTCCCGGATCGATGGGGCTGAGCTGGAGGTGGAGATCAGGCCGTGGAAGCCATGGACTCTGAAAGGCTCCTACACCCATCTGGAGGCCAACGAGCGGCCCAGTCAGGAAGAGCTGCTGCGGGTTCCGAAGAATACGATGGGGTTTGGTGTCAAGTTCGCGCCCCGCTCCCCATGGGAAGCAGGCCTGGAGGGGCTGCTGGTTGGCAGCCGGGAGGAATCCACCGGCAGCAACTCCCGCAATAAAACCAAAGGGTATCTGAAATTCGACCTGTTCGCCCAGTACCGGTTTGCCCCATGGCTCAAGGGGCATCTGCGGATCGAGAATCTGACCGATCGGAATTACGCCGAGGTGCTCGGCTTCCCGGCCAACGATTTTTTGGCCACGATCGGGTTAACGGTGGAACGATGAGTACCATGGCGCCGATCCGGAGCGGATGGTTGGCGATGATCGGGGCCTCCCTGTTGTTTTGCGGCTGTGCCACTTCACGGGTGTTCGATGTGAGAGTGGAAGTGGATTTCGGGCCGGCCGGCAAGCCGCCGGTCCAACAGGTGGTGCGGGTTGAGCCGGGCACGACCCCGGATGGGGCCACGGCTCAGGCGCTCCCATTGGAAAAGGGATCGGTCTGCTGCGATTCACGGGAAACAGCTTCAATCGGCGGGGTCGCCGCCGATCCGGCCGCGAACCGCTGGTGGACCGTCTCGATCAACGGCTCTAAGAAGGTCAGTCCCTACAAGACCCGGTTGAAGCCCGGGGATGTCGTCCGCTGGGAGTATCGTCAATATGAGCAGTAGCCTTTCCCGGTTCGCGCTGCTTCTCGTCTTGTCTCTCTGGCCGTCCGGGTCAGAGGCCGGGGAGGTTTCCGGAAGCGTTCGTCTGGAAGGTCCGGTGCCGGCCCCCTCGGTCATCGCCGTCGAAGCCAAGAAAGGGAACCACTCCACGGAGGGCTGCGGGCACCTCCAGGTTTCCCAGCGTCTCTTGGTGGATCCGTCCGGTGGAGTGGCCCATGTGGTGATCTGGCTGCCGTTCAAAATCGGGGACAGTCCCCAAGGGGACACCCCACTGGGTGGAGTGTCCCCGTTGGGGGCTGTCCCCTCGGCCGAAACGGAAGTGGCGCTGGATCAGAAGGAATGCCGATTCGTTCCCCATCTGGTGATCGTGCCGCCAGGAGGCAAGCTAATCATCCGGAACTCCGATCCGGTCCGCCACAACATCCGGATCTTCAAAGAGGGGAAGCCCTCCCTGCTCATGCATCGCTGGCAAAATGGGAAAGGGGCCCCGATCGTCTGGCGGTTCACCGAGCCGGGCCGCTACATCGTCCGGTGCGGGATCCATCCCTGGATGCATGCCTGGGTCGTTGCGGCGGAGCACCGGCGCTACGCCGTCACGGACGCTCAAGGGAATTATCTTCTGCCAGACGTCCCGCCGGGCTCGCACCGGCTCCGGGTCTGGCATGAGACGCTGGGAATGGCGGAGATCCCCGTCCGCGTCGGTCCCGAGGGGGCCCAGCCCCCGCCGCTGGTTCTCAAACGGCGCAAGGAGTATAATTCCTGATGGATCCGGTCCTGTTTCGATCCGTTCTGTTCTCGGTCGGTTTTCACCTGTTGCTGATGGTGCCGTTGGTTTCGCAGGCTCAGTTCGAAGCGCCGCCGGCGTTCGATGTCGAGAGAGGCCAAGTGTCCATGGAACTCAGATGGCTTCCTGCTCCCGCCTCCTCGAGGATTGGGGAGAAACGGGCGGTGACTCCCGAACTCCCAGAAACGATGCGGGAGGGAATGGGAGCCATTCTGAGAACGAAGCCCGGATTTTTAAAGAATCCAGCTCCCCCCTATCCCTGCACGGCCCGGCGCAACGGGTGGCAGGGAACCGTCTGGTTGCAGGGTCGGATCGGTCCGTCGGGCCGGCCCGGTTTGCTCAGGATCTCCCAGAGCTCCGGGCACGATCTTCTGGATCAGGCGGCGCTGGGGGCGATCCGGCGGTGGCGGTTTGTTCCGGCCCGGCGGGGCGAACACAGGGTAGCGCAGGCGGTGGAGATCCCAGTGACCTTCAAGTTGGAGAATAGGGAGGAAACGCTCATTCGATGAAAGATCGGAGGTGGATCTGGGTTGCGCTTTTGATCGGGCTCTCCAGTGGAATAGCCGGGCCATTCCATCAGGGGTTTGGAGCCGCGCCGGTCCTGGCGGCGGTCCTTTGGGCTGCCTGTTTTTTGAAGCCGGGTCCCCTGTTTGGGGTGGGAGTGGGGGGGATGTTGGTGCGGGATCTTCTGCTGGGTCTCTCTGTTTTTACCCTCGTTCGCGTCGTCGGGATTGCGTTGGTAGCTTTGATTTTTTTGACACTCAGGATTCGCCCGGCCGTTCGTCCTCTACTGATAGGGCTTCTCGTGGCCGCCCCGGCTTTTCATCTGGCGCTTGCGGTGGGAGATTGGCTGACTGGTACTTGCGCCCTTTACCCTAAAACCGCCGAGGGTCTTCTCCTTTCCATCCGGGGGTCCATCCCCTATTTTCAGCGCTCGTTCTTCGGAGACTTCTTATTCACGGCGTTATTCTTAGCGGCCTACTTCCTGGTCAGCTACTCCCTTTTGCGTGTTCCAGCGAGGGCCGTTTCCGGCAATGAGTCTTAAGGCGGCGGTCGGCTGGTCAATCCTCATCCATCTAGGACTACTCGTGATGCGGGCGCCGGTCTCATCCACTCCGGCCGATCCGGCCTTGCCGATCAAAGTGACTTACGTGGCTGTCCCCAAGCCGATTCACGCTCCCCTCAAAAAAGGGCCTCCCGTCTCTGCTGCTCCGGCAGATCCGAAACCGGTTCAGGTTCAGAGAGCGGCTCCTCCAGCTCCCAAGCCAGCGCCTCCTGCTCCCAAACCCGTGGGGGTCAAGATACCCGCCCCCGAGCCAACGGTCAGCGTCTCTACGGCTCCTTCAGGCACGATCTCCTCTTTGCCCGATTCCGACTTCGCCGCCATTCAACATAAACAACAAACCCGCCAACATCTCAAGGCTCGCCTGAACTTCCCGCCGGAGGGAATTCCCGGCATCGTCCGCCTCCGGTTGATTCTTTCTCCCGAGGGTAAAATTCAGGAGCTGACCTTGCTGGAGGCCTCGGACTCCGGTCTGGGGCAGGCCGCGCTCCAAGGGGCCCGCTCCGGCGAACCGTATCCCCCGTTTCCAAAAGATTTCAAAGCCCCCTCGGCCCGCTACGAGTTCCTCGTCCAGTACCGTCTCGAGTAAGCCCTCCCGCGGCTGAATTTCCTTTGAATAAGCTATGATGGAA
>CAYJTC010000124.1:0-4009 GCA_964372955.1 uncultured Planctomycetia bacterium
TCATCCCGTACAGGTTGGATTGAACGCGCGCCTTCGCCAGCTCCCCCAGCACGCTCCGCAGATCCGGCGTTATCCCGGCAGCGGCCGGCGCAGCAACCGGAGGCAACCTCTCCGCCGCCGAATCGGTGACCGGAATGAACTGGGTGAGGACCGGCAGCCGTCCGGCCCCCAATCCCGCCGCCGGAACCGCTCCGATGGCCGCGCCGCCAACCTCTTCCAGACCCGCCGCCATGATCGTCTGAACCTCCGCCGGCGTGGTGCTGTAACCAACCCGATTCAGGAATTCGGCAAGCTGGTCCGGCGTCGGATCCGCGCCGTCGCTCTTCTCCCGGTAAAGGCGCCGTTCCACTTGGACCGCCGTGGGAAGCAACCCGGCCCGCCTCTCGGGATAGAGGACGGCGTTCAATCGGTGATCCACGACCTGCACCCTCGGGGAGTAGGTGATCTGCCCCCGGGAGGACTCGACCGTCAGGGCCACGTCTGCGTAAGGCCCGACATGGACGTTCCCCTTGCCGAACCGGGTCTCCAGCTCGCCGCGGATCGCGGCATCCAGCGGCATCGCCCGGCGGTTCTTTTTGATGTGGCCATGCTTCTGGCCTGGCAGGGGCCCGAGGATGTCGCGGTAATCCACCTCCGCCCACGCCTTCGCATCGGCTTCCGCAGCCGGCTTTCCCTTCACCTCCTGCAGCCATTTCGCATAGGCGTCCGCCACGGCCTTGTTCCGCTGCAAAACCCATGGGACCGTGTGGTCGAACAGGATGATCTCCGGGAACATTTCTTGAAACCTGACGGAAGCATCGCCCAAGACTTGGCGCATGAGCAGCTCGTAGTTCCGGATCATCCCCAGGGGGCCGAGGTTGTAGGAGTCGTTCGTCTCGGAGGGATTCACCACGAACAGCACCCTCGGCACCGGCTGACGCGCGCGCCGGCGAGCGGCCAGATCCCTCAGGAACCGTACATTCTCAGGGAGCCAGAAATGCGGCGCAATGGAGGTCCCCTCGGATCCCAGGCCGAAGACGATCGTCTCCGCCGGCAAGCTCCGATCCAGGACGGCTGTCTGCGCTTCCACGAGGGCCGGGGTGGCACGGGGCTCCTGCCCCAGCCTGTACTCCGCGCCCCACACGATCACCTCGATCGGCCGCCCCGCCACGCTCACGTCGTAGATCGTGTCCGCCTCGCTGGCCTGGTCCTCGCCCCGTACGATCGAGATGGCTCCCGCCATGCGAACCTGATTTTCGACCGCCTGCCGGACAAACGGCCCCGGGAAGGCCTCGAAACGGTACACCTTGTCTGCCACGCGGGCCACATAGGCCTGCTCCGCCCCATCGAAATCGAGCCGTCGGCCAGCGCCATCGGTCAGGACCAGCGTGCCATTTTCCAAGGTGACCACGAAGTAATCCTCAGGAGCGATTTCACCCGGCTTAGGTGCGACGCCAAGCTTGATCAGCTTCACCTCCCCATCCTTCACCACCGTCTCGACAGGGAGCTGGCCGGAATAGACAAAATAGTCCCTGGCGCCGTCGAGGGTATTCGGAAAGACAAGCCCTCCCGTGGAATCCAGCCCCAAGGCCCGGTTCCACATGAGAAGCGCCCTCTTGAGCTGCCCAGGATTCACCTGCTTCGCAGAGGGATTCAGAAATCCTGATCGAACCGCGATGGCCAACCCCACCATATTCTGGCCGCTCGCCTTGGAAAGGACCTTGGGGCCCATCAGGGCCGATTCGCCGAAGGCGTGGCCGAGGATTCGGTGGGTGCTGACGAGGGTACCGAGTGTCTGAATCAATCTCGGATCCTGGAGAGGATCCTCATCCGGATACTGGAGTTTGAATGACCTGAAGGCCGTGGCCACCTCTTTCAACAGCATCGAGCGAACCGTCTCCCCAGCGGCCCAGCCGGTCTTTGGTTTCTCCGGCAGACGGTCGGCCATGACCTGCTGGCCCACCGCTGAGGCCTCGGCAGTGCGCGCATTGGCCACATCGCCCCCCAGGGAAGCGACGAAGCGACCAAACACCTCCTGCAGGAAACCACGCCATCCCTCCAGCCCGTAGTTGCCCCCGTCGTCCCACATCGGGGCGGCGCTGGTGGCCACCTGACCGGCTCTCCGAGCCCCCTGCCGCAAGGCCCGCGCGCTGTTCCCGCCGGAGTAGAGCAGGACCTCCGTGCCCCGGAGGACCTGATCGAAATCCGAGTCTGTGGGAAGCTGGGAGTCCGGCACATCAATGACCCCGGTGATCTCCCGGGCGAAGCTGTTGCCGTTGGCCGCCGCCCGCTGCTGGATGAGCTCCACCACCTGAGTCGGAGAAAGCCCGAAGCTGGCCCGGAGGATCTGCTGGATCGCGGCGTAGTTGTCCCAGAGATCCGCGAGGCGCTGTCCTTCCTGCGGAACCAGCGGGAGATCCGGATGCATGATCTGATGCCGCACCACCTCGGCGATCACCGCCGGGGTGACCGCGCTCACCGACTGGGCGGCCGCCTTGATCGCCGCGTCGATGCCCTTCAGATCCGCCAGGGTCTGATCCCGATTGTCCCGGACCTGCTCCTGCTCCCGGATCCGATTCTCCAGCCGAACCGCCCGCTCACCGGTCGCCCGACCAAACTGATCCTTCAAGGTGTTCAAGGAGATATCCAACGCCTCCTGGACCACCTTCCCGTAGCGGGAGCCCAGCTCATCGAACTGTCCTTCCACCGCCCGGACCGCAGCTGCGAAGCCGGCCATCTGGTAAGGATCGGTGGCCCGAGCGGCTCCCTCGGCAAGGACCTCCGCCATCACCCTCAGGCGCTGGAAGTAATCCATCTGGGCCTGGACCTCCTCCGGCAGACCGCTGCCCAGGACAAATCCTTTGCCAGGAGCGCGATAGCCGGGAAACTCCAATCTTCCCTCCTTCACCATCTCGGCCAGAGCATCCCCAAGGCTGATCACCAGCGTCCCCGGCTCAACCACCCCATCCGCTTGCGAGAGGTTGGCCACCAGGACGAGCTCCTGCAAGGTGTCTGGGGCCTTCAGCACCGACATGACTCCGGTGGCCACCCCAGCCATGGCCCACCCGCCTGATTTTGCGCCCGTCAACGGGTTGTAGTCGCTGGTGCTGGTCCCCTTGCCGAAATTGATCCGCTGGGCTTGGAAGGTTTTCTGGGTGCCATCCAGCGCCATCGTGATATCGCGCAACAGCCCTGTGCCGGAGATGACCCCCTTCTCCTTCTTCTCCGGCGCCTCGTCTGAAACCTGGGTTCCCAGGATCATGAACCGCAGGATCTCACGAAACTCCTGGTAATACCCCGGTGTGAACGGCTTGGCACTCACCACAATCGGGGTTGCCCCGAAAGAGCCCATGTATCCCTCGTGAGGGAAATCCACTCCGGCGTCCTTCGACGCCCCGAGGAAGAGGATCGCCTTGTGCTCCGAGCCCTGGTTCACTGCGACAAACGGCCCAATGAGGGAATTCCGTCGGAACTTCACATCGGTCCCCACCGCGCCGCCGAACACCGTGACGCCCGGCTCCACCTTCCCGGGCTCGTCGGCAAGCCCCAGCTTGGAGCCGGGTCCCACGCGGGCAGGGATCACGTTCTTGCCCTGCACGAACGGCACCACGGTGGCGTCGCGAACCTTCGCCCCATTGATCACGACTCCGGGGCCGACCACGGTCTCCGCCACGTTGCTTCCTTCTCCATGGACCGTCGCCTTGTCACCAACGAGGAGCGGCCTCTCCAACAGGCCGCCCAGATAATTGCCCACCCGGGCATCCGGGGCCACCACGACGGAGCCCTCCACCCGGGCCCCATCCAGAAGCCATGCCCCAGGAGCCAAGGTGATGGCGCCCCCCTGGACCGTTCCATTCTTCGTGGGATCCAATGCGACCGCCCCAAACGCGCCGGTCAGCCGATGCGGACGGATCACTGAAACGGCCCGCTTCAGACGGATCCCGTTGACCCCAACCGCCTCGTAATCGGTCCCTTCCACCAGCTCCTCCATCCCGGCGGCTGGACCTCTCATCTCTCGAAGAACCGCTTC
>CAYJTC010000125.1:0-3998 GCA_964372955.1 uncultured Planctomycetia bacterium
GAGGTGGTGGGGTCACCAACTGGCCTTCGTCAAACCGGGCACCTCGCCCCGATGGGCCATTTCCCGCAGGCAGATGCGGCAGAGCCGGAATTTCCGGTACGTGCCCGCGGCCCTCCCGCAACGGTTGCACCGGCTGTAGCGGCGCGTGGAAAATTTCGGCGGCCGCTTCCATCGTTCTATCTGACTTTTCTTCGCCATCCGCTTTCTGCTTTCTCCAGCCCTCCCTCTTGCCCCTCTTTTCCTTCCTTCCCCTCTTTCACTGTTTAAATGGCATCCCCATCTGCTTCAATAACTCATGCGCCTCGTCCCGGGTGTTGGCCGAGGTGCAGAAGATGATGTCCATCCCCTGAACCCGGTTCACTTTATCGAAGTCGATCTCCGGGAAGATCAGCTGCTCGGTGATCCCCATGGAGAAATTCCCGCCCTGGTCGAACGCGGATGGGCTGACTCCGCGGAAGTCCCGGATCCGGGGCATGGCAATATTGACCAGCCGGTCGAAGAATTCGTACATCCGGGTTCGCCGAAGGGTCACCTTGACTCCCACCGGCTGACCTTCCCTGATCTTGAAGTTGGAGATCGCCTTCTTGGCCCGAGTGATCATCGGCTTCTGTCCGGTGATCAGGCCCAGCTCCAGCGCAGCCTGCTCGATGATCTTGACATCGGCAGCTCCCTGGCCGACTCCCATGTTGATCACGATCTTTTCCAGATGAGGGGTTTGCATCCGGTTCTTGTAGCCGAAACGCTTCATCAGTACCGGAACGATCTGCTTCCGGTACCGTTCCAGAAGGCGAGGCGCCGCCGGGATTTCTTTTACCGCCGTTGCCTCCTTCCCTTCTTTTCCCTCTTTCACCTCTTTCCCCTCCCTCCCCTCTTTCCCCGTCTTCTCCGATTTCCCCGCCTTTAAAATCCCTCTTGGCAGGCCCGGCAGATCCGGGTCTTGGTTCCGTCATCCAGAAGGCGAAAACCCACTCGAACCCCCCGGTTGCACCGAGGACAAACCGGCATCACCCGATCCAAGGGCAGCGGTGATTCCCGGCTGATGATCACCCCCTGGGGAGTGGACTGGGACTTTTTCAAGTGCTTCTTCACCAGATTCAAGCCCTCCACCATCACTCGGGACCTTTCCGGAAAAACCCGCAGGACCTTTCCCTTTTTCCCCCTGTCCTTGCCGGCCAGCACGACGACCTGGTCATTTCGCCTGACTCGGAACATGGTCTCTAGATCGCCTCGGGGGCCAATGAGATGATTTTGGTAAAACGCCGTTCCCTGAGCTCCCGGGCCACCGGCCCAAAGATCCGGGTGCCCCGGGGGTTGTTCTGGTTGTCGATGAGCACGACGGCGTTGGTGTCAAACCGGATCGTCGATCCGTCGGGCCGACGGGTCGGCCATCGGGTTCGGACGACCACCGCCCTGACCACTTCCCCTTTTTTGATGGCGGAGTCCGGCGCCACTTCCCGGACATTGGCGGTGATGACATCCCCCACCTCCGCCCAAAGCTTCCCGTGCCGGCCGATCACTCCAATCATGAACGCTTTCTTGACTCCGCTGTTGTCCGCCACTTCCAGCCGGCTCCGCATCCGAATCATAGGCGCTCATTCCCTTCGCGCTGCGAATCAGGGGGAACAGGGGAATGAAGGGAAACAGGGGAAAACGAGATCTTTGTATTCCCTTCTTTTCCCTCTCTCCCCTCTTTCCCCGGTTTCTGCATCCCCAGTTCTTCCAGCTCGGCGACCCGCTGGGCCTCCCGGTCCTCTAAGCCCTCCCCTTTTCGGAGGATCTCCACCAGGCGCCACCGTTTGTCCTTCGAGATCGGGCGAGTCTCCTCGATCCGGACCTCATCCCCCCGGTGGGCCTTGGAGTCCGGGTCGTGAACCTTAAACTTCTTGGACCGGCGCATGACCCGCTGATAAACCCGATGCCGGATCAACCGAGTCACTCGGACGACCACCGTCTTGGACATCGCGTCGGAAACAACCATGCCGACTAACTGTTTTCGGCCCGTTCCTGCGCTCATCCCGCTTTCTCCGTCTTCCCGGTCTTCCCCGCATTCCCGGCTTGCCCTGCCTTGATGAAGGTTAGGATCCGCGCCACTTCCTTACGGACCCGTTGAAAACGGTGCGGCTTGTCCAGCTTGCCGGCCGCCGCCGCCATCCGCAGGTCCAGGAGCTCCCGCTTGGAAGCCCTGAGCTTATTCTCCAGCTCGTCTTCGTTAAGCTCTTTCAATTCACTGAATTTCGCCATTTCGGTTTCCCCGTTCTCCCGGTCTTCCCCGTTCTCCCGGCCCTTATCACGCCGCCACTCGGGAAACAAACCGGGTCTTGAGCGGCAGCTTCGCGGCTGCCAGCCGCATGGCGTTTCGCGCCAGCTCCTCCGGCACCCCCTCCATCTCCACCAGCACCTTCCCCCGGTGGATCACCGCAACCCAGCTTTCCACCATCCCTTTGCCTTTTCCCATCCGGGTTTCGGCCGCCTTCTTGGTGATCGGCTTGTCCGGGAAGATCCGGATATAGACCCGGCCTCCGCGCCGGATGTGGCGGGTTAAGGCCACGCGGGCCGCCTCCAGCTGAATGTTGCTGATCCAGCCGTTTTCAATCGACTGCAGACCGAACTCCCCGAAGCTGACCAGGAAACCGCGAGTGGCGATTCCGTCCCGCCGGCCCCGCTGGGACTTCCGGTATTTGACTCTCCTGGGCATAAGAGCCATGGATCAGCCCTCCCGCCCCGATGGAGCCGGTCCTGAACTGGATGGACCAGGAGATGCTGGAACTCTCGGCCTCGTTGACGGAGCAGGCACCCCCTCCCGCGTGGCTGCCGCTGATGGATGCGGCACCACTTGGCTCTGCTGCCGCGGAAGGAGGGAATCCCCCTTGCAGATCCAGCACTTCACCCCGATCCGGCCGTAAGTGGTTTTGGCCTCCGCGAACCCGAAATCGATGTCGGCCCGAAACGTCCCCAAAGGAATCTTGCCTTCCCGATACGATTCCACCCGGGACATTTCCGCGCCGCCCAGCCGGCCGGCGCAGCGGACCTTGACGCCTAAAGCCCCGGCGCTCATCGACAGTTGGAGCGCCCGTTTCATCGCCCGGCGGAAGCTGATCTGCTTCTCCAGTTGAAAAGCGATGTTCTCGGCCACCAGTTGAGCTTCGATCGCCGGATTCTTGACCTCCTTGATGTCGATGGCCAGCTCCCGCTTCGTCAGGGCATGCAGATCCTCCCGCAGCCGGTCGATATCGGCGCCCCGCCGGCCGATGATGATCCCGGGCCGGGCCGAATGGATGATCAGCCGGACCCGGGCGGCGGTCCGCTCAATTTCCACCTTCGCCATCGCCGCGTTGGTCAGATGGTCGCGCAGGTGCCGGCGGATCCGGTCGTCCTCATTGAGCAAAAGCCCGTAGGTCTGCCGGCGGGCATACCAGCGGGAGTTCCAATTCTTCGTGAAACCGAGTCGGTTCGCCAGCGGCGGAACTTTATGTCCCATTGAACTGCCGTGTCCCGTGTCCAGTGTCAGCGTCTCCCGTCTTCACGCTGACACTCTGATACTGGATACCGGATACGCCTTTCATCTCTTTGCGTCTAACTCGATCGTTAAATGGCACATCTTTTTTTGGATCTCCATCGCGCGCCCCATCGGGCCGGCCCGGAATCGTTTCATCATGGGTCCTTGATCCGCCAGAATTTTTGAAATAAACAGCTGCTCCTTGGTCCAAGCCCCCGTCCGGGTGGCGTTGGCCACGGCGCTGTGAAGGACCTTGGCCACCGGCTTGGCGGCCCCCTTGGGCAGGTGGCGCAAGAGCGCCTCCGCCTCGGAAACCTCCTTGCCCCGGATCAACCGGACCACACTGCGCACCTTCCGGGGCGTCACCGGCAGATACCTTCCCTTCGCTAAGGCCACTCTCGTCTTTCCCTCTTTCCCTTCCTTCACTTCTTTCCCCTCTTTCCCCTGTTCTCCCTGTTTTCCCTGTTTCCCCTGTTTTCCCTGTCTTCCCTGTTTCCCCTGT
>CAYJTC010000126.1:0-3991 GCA_964372955.1 uncultured Planctomycetia bacterium
GCCCCGCAAGTTTCGATTGGGTTCGCGAAGCGAAACAAATCGTGCGGGGTCCCCCCATGAGACCGATTGCTCTTGCCGGATTGGGGAGTCCTCATTGGGGAAGAGTCCCGCAGTCGACGTTGAGGCACTGGCCGGTCACCGCGGAGGCGGCCGGGCTGGCCAAAAAGAAGACCACCTGGGCCACCTCCTCCGCTTCGGGAAGCCGGCCCAGGGCGGTTTGGGTGGCAGCGAACTCCTTTAAGTAAGAATCCACTCCCTGCCGGCCCGGCGGCGAGCCCGGTTCCGAAAGGGCTTTCAGGATTTCCTTCGTCCGTACGTAGACCGGGCAGACGGCGTTGACCCGGATCCCCTTGGGCCCCAGCTCCTTGGCCAGGGCCTGGGTGATCCCGTTGACGGCGAACTTTCCGGCGCAGTAGGCGCTGTTGTGGGCGCTTCCCCGTTTGCCGGCCAAGCTGGAGATGTTGACGATCGCCCCTGCCCCTTTCATCGCTGCCGCCGCCGCGGCGCAGCCCCACAGGGTTCCTTTTAAGCTCGTGTCGGTCACCTCCTCCAAGAAGGCCTCGTCAACCCGCTCGATCGGCCTCCAGCCGGAAACCCCAGCGCAGTTAACGAAAACATCCAGCGAGCCGAACCGTTTCAGGACCGCGTTGATGAATCGCTGAACGTCAGATCGGCTGCGGACATCGGCCCGGCAATGGAAGCGTCCTGGGGGCAGTCCCGGCTCTTTCAAAGAGCGGGAGCAGACCGCCACCGCGTACCCGTTTTTCTGGAACAGATCCGCCACCGCGCGACCGATCCCCTGAGTGCCTCCGGTGATCGCGACGACTCTTCGGGACATCGCGTCAGATCGCCATCGCGGTGAACCCGCCGTCTACCGCAATGGTCGCTCCGGTGACAAACTCAGAGGCGTCGGAAAGCAGCCACAGGACCGCCCCCACCAGCTCCTCGGGACGCCCGAACCGGCCCATCGGGGTGTGGTGGAGGATGGCGGCCTTCCTTTTTCCATCGATAAAATGCTTCATGCTCCAGGCAGTTGGAAAGAAACCGGGACGCAGGGCATTGACCCGAACCCGGTGGGGGGCCCATTCCCGGGCCAGGTTTTTCGTCAGATTGGAGACTCCCGCTTTGGCGGCGGAGTAGACAAAGGCCCTTGAAAGGGGCTGCTCCGCGGAGACGGAGCTGAAATTGATGATGGAGCCGGCCTTCTGCCGGAGCATCGATTCCCCGAACACCTGGCAAGCGAGCAGGGTGCCCAGAAGATTGACCTCAACGATCCTGCGGAATTCCGCCTCTGAAATTTTGAGAAACGGGGTTGGGGCGTTGGCCCCCGCCCCATTGAGCAAGCCGTCGATCCGCCCGAACTGCTTTAAGATCTGGCCCCGGCAGCGCAGGAGATCTCTCTTTGAGGTAGTGTCGCATCTTAAAAACAGAGGATTTCCAGAAACCCTTCTGCCCACGGCTTCTCTCCGATCCAGAACCACCACCCTCATCCCGGATGAGACCATCGCTTTAACCAGGGCGGAGCCCAGATGACCGGATCCGCCGATCATCGCGGCCGTCTTCCCTTCCAATCGAAACCGATCTTCCAAAGGGATCCTCATGATTCCGGAGCCAGACGAACCAGCTTGTGGATCGTCTCCCCATCGAAATGATTGAGGAACGGAACCCGGATTCCCAGCCGCCGGGGTCCGTTCTCGAGCGTGAAAGGAGAGAAGAAATGAGTCAGATAGGGACAGACTTCGTTGATGAACAACGTGTCCTTTCGGGACCAGGGGTACCGTTCAATGAAGGTCACCTCTCCGCCCGGAAGTTCCCGACGGACCCGGTTGACGCAGTAGAACCGGGAATTCAGCCCGCTTCTCCGCCGCAGGAACGAGAAATAGGCGGCGACGGACGGATCCCTCATCTCCTGCATGCTGGCAATGTTGATCGCGCAATCGACCGGGCCCGGGATCCGCTCGATCTCACTCGGATGCGCAAACCAGAGCTGCGGTTTGCATCCATCGGATAAGACCTCCCTGCCTGCCGGAAAGAGCAGCCCCAGGGAAACCGGGGGGTCGGCGGCCCGTTGGGTCTGGCACTGAAGCACCAGCATCTTCGGTAGATCGATCAGGACCATCTGGATATCCGGGACCACCCGGCGGATCAAGGAGCCCAGGAAACCATATCCATCCCCGATGATGACGATCCTCTTAGGGGAAAGCCGATGCTCAGCCCAATGGTCGCGCAAGACGGAGAGGGCGACCGCGCTCTTGAACAGGTTGAATGTCGGTCGGCCGTTTAAGTCCCGGATCAGGCGCCGGGCCTGCCGCCAGACTTCCGGGAAGCTCCGGTACCGTGCCGTTACCTTCCGGTAGGAGATCCGGTCGAGCCATTGAAACAGCTCCCAGATCGGATGCGGTTTATAGATCGATTCCACTCGCCCCCCCACCGAGACGACCTGGTTGCCTTCCTTCTGGTACTGGATCCGATTGCCGTACTCCAACCAATGGGAGCTGGTGTGCTTCTCGGGAAGCGGATCCTCCAAGGCCCATTGAACCAGCTGGTCAAAGACAGGAGCGCTCATTCCTCTAGAAGCTCCTTGAAATCCCGGATCCGGGCCGTCCCCTCAAGCGATTCGCCTTCTCCCACCTGAATGAAAAGACATTCCGCCGCTGAAGCTGAACGGGCGTCCTCCTGGGTGTCCCCAAAGAACAGAAGATCCTGGGGCCACCGGTAGCCATTCTTTTTCCGGAGTTCCGCCAGCCAGCCCCCTTTCCCTACGGGGGCCCCCTGGACCTGGTGGAAAAGCCCAAGCCATCCCCGCTTCGCCAAGAGGGACCGCAGGATCGGATCCGGTGTGCTAGACAGCAGGGCAGTGAATAACCGGGAGCTGACCCAGGAGAGGAACCGGCCTGCTCCCGGAATCTCGGGGGCCGCCGCCACCTGCTTCGTGGTTTCCTTCTCGTAGAGGGACAGCAGTTCCTTCTCCTTCTCCGGAGTGTAAGGGAGATTCAGGATCCGCTCGTACACGGTCCGAAACTTCTCCCAGCGGGGCGTGTGGCTGTTGCTCCGACAGTAGGCCATGATCTGACCCATCCGGTCGGGGAAATCAGAGAAGACCCGCTCAAACCCCCGCCATTTGATCCGGTTGGAGTCGACCAGGGTCCCGTCGAAATCAAACACGACCGCTTTGGCTTCTTCCAACCAGGGATGCGTTTTCCGCATGAAGAGACCTCACCAGCTGGCGCATCTTCTCGCTCCATTGCCAGAGCAGGAAGACGTCCGACGCCAGAAACACAAAAGTGTACCCCTCCTGAAACGCCTCGGAAACATTCCTTCCATCGGGGTCGACGATCTGGGTCCCGCAGGCCCTGCCAACCTTGCGGCAGGCTTCGACGACTCGGGCGCAGGCCTCTCTGACTTTCGGGTGATCCAGCTGTCCTGGAACCTTCAGAGAGCCGGAGAGGTCATAAGGGCCGATCATCGCCCCGTCCACCCACCGGTGAGACAAAAGAGCCTCCGCCTGCTCCACCCCCTCGATGGATTCGATCTGTAGGACGATCGCGGAGCGCCCGTTCCAGGATTCCACGTACTGGGAGAAATCGAATCCATAGCCCTGCGCCCGGGCCACCCCGAACCCCCGCTTGCCGACCGGAGGGTATTTGCTCCATTCCACGATTTTCTCCACCTGCTCCAGGGAAGAAACGTTGGGAACAATGATTCCATCCGCCCCGGAATCCAGGAGCCGCCGGATCTGCTCCCCGTTGTGGGAAGAGACCCGTGGAAGACTGAGCATCCCGCAGGCCCGGGAGGCGGTCATCACCGCTTGGGCCTGCTCCAGGCTGATCGTGCTGTGCTCCAAGTCGATCCCGATGAACTCCGTTCCCATCCGGGAAAACGCCTCCGCGATGGAGGGATGCCCCAACGAGGTCCAGGCGCCGAACATCCGAGCCCTGGACCGGAACCGGCTGGAAAGATCTTGTGACTGGGTCACCCCACCACCTCCATT
>CAYJTC010000127.1:0-3936 GCA_964372955.1 uncultured Planctomycetia bacterium
GAGGAGGCGCGGTTCATCCAGATTGAGGAGTTTATCGGGAGGGGGTCTGCTGAGGCGTGGGATCGGATTCCCAGAGGGGCATCGGGAGCATGGATCGTTCCTCTGGAAGGGGCGGTGAATTTCTACCCGCAGGGGCCGGCGCTGGCGGCTGGGCTGGAGGAACGTCTCCGGAGCCGCGGCGACTTTCAAGAACTTCAGAGAGCGGTGAAGGTCTTTCCCGTTCCGTTGCCGGAAGGCCAGAGCTATCAAAGACCCGGGCTGGCGCTGGAGGATGCAGGATTAGTCGGACGCATGGCCAATCCGCTGAACCTTCCGGTGGTTCAGCTATGGCTCATCGACCTGGAGGCGCTCACGCCTGAGAAGATGCATCAGATGATCCTTTGGGCGGTCCTAGGTTCCGCCACTCCGGAGGTCAAGCTGCTGGGGGCCACGATCACCGAGCTGAACGGGAAGCGAATCCTAACCCTGTTCGTCTGATCGGACCTTGTTGGGTTAAACGAACGCTCCGGACCAGAGCCGGTCCAGAAAGATCCGCCAAGGAAGGATTTCGATACTCCGGTCGATTCGCCGCGGCTGCTTCTCCAGACAGACCACGGCGCACCGTTTCACCGGGCCGTCCTCTTTGAGCGCCTTCAGGGCCCGCAGGTCTCCCTCATGCACTCGGGAAGCTCCTTTGATCTCGATCGCCAATTCCTTGTCCCCCACGATGAAATCAACCTCCTGGCCCGCGCTGGTCCTCCAGAAGGCGATGGGAAGCTCCGGATTCCGGTACGCCTGATAGGCCTTGAGCTCCATGAGGAGGTAATGCTCGAAGGCCTTTCCGAACTCCGCGCTCCCCAGGCGGGGTTGACGCCGGGCCAGGTAGTTGGCCACTCCCACGTCGGACAGGTAAAACTTCTCCGTGACAATCATCCGCCGGGTCTTCGATTTCCGCCAGGGGGGGACGCGGAACCCCAGGTGGGTGTCCTCCAGGATCTGGAAATAGGTTCGAACCACCTTGTGCGAGATCCCGGTTTCCCGGGCGATGTTGACGTAATTGATCAGCTCACTGCTGGTGAGAGCGGCCACGCGCAGGAACTCTGAAAAGGCCGGGATGTTCTGGGTGAGCGCTTCAGCGGCGATCTCCTCCTTTAAATAGTCGGCTACATACCCCCGCAGCTCCTCCAGGGGGTTGGGCGACAGATAGTGGGGCGGCAGCATTCCGGAGGTCATCACCCGTTCAATGTCCAACTCGTCTACCTCTTGGCAAGAAAGGGGGACCATGGTTCGCCGCCAGGCCCGGCCCCCCAGGAGGTTGGCATGGCCCCGGCGCAGCTTCCGGGCGCTGGATCCGGTCAGCAGGAAGGAGATCCCCCGGTTCTCGATTAGCCAGTGAACTTCGTCCAGAACGGCGGGGATCTTCTGGACCTCATCCAGCACGATGAGGCCCTTGTGATCGGAAAAGCGTTCCCGCAGGAGAGCGGGCCTTGCGGCGAATTCTGAGAAGACGTCCGTCTTCAGAAAATCCAGGAGAACGGCCCCATGATGTTGCGCAAGCAGGTGGTGCGTGATCCAGTAGCTTTTGCCTACCTTCCGTGGTCCCCAAAGGAAGGCCGACTGCCTGGGGGGCAGGTGGAGCTCAAAAAGCCGGTGTGTAATATTAGCCACGTAATGCAATTTATCAGGATATATTTCACTTGTCAAGTAAATTATCAGAATGGTAGGATTCGCCCAGCTCGGACAGGACCGCCTCGGCGGCCCGGCGGCTGGCCCCCGGCGTCCCCAGGGAGAGCCGGATCTTCCGGAAATCCTCTTTCTGCCGGGCCCGCAGATCGGCCGAGCCCCACAGCTCCAGGGCCCCTTTCGCGATGGCTGAAGCGTTGGCCCGATGCTGGATGAACTCCGGCGCGATCTTCTCTTTGGCCACCACGTTCACTAACCCGATGAATGGGATCCGAATGACCAGCCGGGAGACCAAGTAGGTGGGCCAGGAAGTTTTGTAGACGATCAGCATCGGCCGCTCCAGCAGGGCGCATTCCAAAGTGGCGGTGCCGGAGGCCACCATCACCAGGTCGCAGGTGTAAATCCCGTCGTAATCCCAGCGCTCCGCCACCTTCGGGTTCAGGGTGGAGTGTCTGAGGGCCTGTCGGTACAGCTCCCAGGGCAGGTGAGGGGCTTTGATCAGCAGGAACCGGGCTGTCGAGGGAAGCTCCTCCCGCATCTTTTCGCCGGCGGCCAGCAGGACCGGAAGAATCCGGCGGACTTCCACCTCGCGAGAACCAGGCAGAAGTCCGATGATCGGAAGGCCGTCCCCCAGCCCATACCTGTCCAACACCTCCAGCCGGGGAAGGGTCGGCTCAACCAGCTCCAGGAGAGGATGCCCGACGAAGGCAACCGGTACTCCGGCTTTCTCGTAGAGGGCCTGCTCGAAGGGAAAAACCACCAGCATCCGGTCCACCAGCCGCCGGATCGCGTGGATCCGGCCCGGGTCCCAAGCCCAGATCTGGGGGCTCACGTAATAGACCAGCCGGATCCCCCGCCGCTTGACCTCCCGGGCGAACCGGAGGTTGAAGCCGGGGTAATCGACTAAGACCACCAAGTCCGGCTTGCGTTCGTCGAGGGCTTGGACCGCCTGTCGGAACAGGTCGCGGAACGTGGAAAGATGCCGCAGGACCTCAAACAATCCGACGACGGCCACCGCGGTGGGGTCGGCCAGGATCTCGACACCGGCCTCCCGCATCCGGGCCCCGCCCAAGCCCAACAGCTTCAGCTCCGGCCGGAGCTGTTTGAGGGCCTGGGCCAGGCGCCCGGCATGCAGGTCGCCGGAGGATTCCCCGGCGACGATCATGATCTTCGAAGTCATCGCTAAGTGGCGTCATTGCGAGCGACCCGAAGGAGCGAAGCAATCTTGGATTGCTTCGTCTCCGCCAAAGTACTGTGGCGGATCCTCGCAATGACAGGTGTAAGCATCACGGGTGATTCTCGTGGACCAGCCGGGTGATCTCCAGCGCCACCGCCAGCGCTTCCCTCGCCTCCCGGCCCGAGACCGGAGGAGGGCGGCGATGCTGGATCGATTCCAAAAAGGAGGTCAGCTCCGTCTTGAGCGGTTCCTCCCGGGGGATGGGAAGCGCTTCATGCGTGATCCGCCCTGCCTGGTGACGGAAGATCTCCACCGCCTGGGCGAGGAAATCCATCGAGACATAGGTTTCGGTCTGGAAGATCCGGAACTTGCGCATTCCCTCCTTGGAGATCCGGCTGGCGGTCAGGTTGGCCACTGCTCCATTTTCGAAGGTGACCCGGGCATTAGCGATGTCTTCAAAGGGGGTCAGCACCTTGACCCCGACCGCGTCGATCCGGCGGATCGGGCTTTTCACCAGCCGCAGGAGGATGTCGATGTCATGGATCATCAGGTCCAGAACCACTCCCACCTCGGTCCCTCGGGGTTGAAAGGGGGCGAGCCGATGCACCTCGATGAAGCGGGGGTCTTTGAGGGAATCGGCCACCTTGCGCAGGGCCGAGTTGAACCGCTCCACGTGGCCGACCTGGAGGAGCGCTTGATGCTGCTGGGCCAAATGGAGGAGCTGATCAGCCTCTTCCACGGTCTGGGTGATTGGCTTTTCCACCAGCGTGTGGATGCCGTGGGCCAGGAACTGCTGGGCGATCGGGAAATGGGCCTGAGTGGGCACGGCGATCGAAACGGCCTCTACCTGGTCCATCAGCAAAGCAGGATCCGTTGCCGCCTGGCAGCGGAACTGTTTTCCAATCGCTCGGGCCCGCTTTGGATCGATGTCGCATACCGCAACTAATTGCGCTGACTTAAGTTGCGAGTATATCCTGGCGTGGATGGAGCCCAGGTGCCCAACTCCAATGACGGCAACTTTGATGGGTGGCATAGGTTAAAAGGGGTGCATCCCAAGTTTGTCGGTTGTCCTTCTTAAGGCCGCAGGCCGGTCTCAA
>CAYJTC010000128.1:0-3687 GCA_964372955.1 uncultured Planctomycetia bacterium
GGTAGAGGATTTGAACCTCTGAACCTCCTGCATGTCAAGCAGGCGCGCTAACCGGACTGCGCCAACCGCCCAAAAGTCCGTCGTGAGTCGTGGGTTTTGAGTCGTGAGCTTTAAGTGCCGGTTTCAAAACCGGCATCCTCGCCCTCGGTCCCCCCTTTCGGGGGGACGGCCGAGGGCAGGCTCCAGCGAGGATCAGCCACTCGGCCTCGGTGGAACGCAACGCTCCTGTTCGTCGCGTTGCCCTGAATTCAGGGCTCGGCCTCACTTCGACTCGCGCCACGCTTGTGTAATACCGGGGGCGGGAGTCGAACCCGCACGCCCTTTCGGGCAGAGCCTTTTAAGGGCTCCGAGACTGCCATTCCTCCACCCCGGCCTACGTGGGGGGTGCCAGGTCTTAGACCTGGCACCCAAGACAAGGCGCGGATCAGAATCGCCCCGCACCCATCGGTCAAGGTGCGGGCCGGATTTGAACCGGCGAATAGCGGTTTTGCAGACCGCTCCCTTAGACCGCTTGGGTACCGCACCAAAATCAATGGGTGCGAGGTTGCAGACCGTTGCCTCAGAGCCGGTTTCAGAACCCGGTTCCGTCCCGCTTCGGGGGATTCTCCTGGACGAAAACTCCGAGGAAATCGCGAGAAAGCCGCGGGATGATGGCGAGACGAGGCGGATGCATTCGCCGCGCGACGAGTAAGGAGCGCACGCTTGGCGAAGCCGGCCGAGTCGGTGAGGCCGGCCTGAAGGCGTCCGCCACCGATTCTTTGGCGGACGCCGAGGAGCCCCAACGAAGTCGCAGCCCAGCCCACGGGCTTCGCAGCAGGGACGAGGCCCCTGGAGGGCCTCGTAGAACCAATAAGGGTTTTGAAGCCGGCTCAAAATCAGGAGCCTTTCGTGCGGACCGCGAGGATTTCTTCCACCGTGTCGAGAATCCGGGCGGCCAGCTTAGACTTAGCCAGGGCTCGAAAGGATTTCACGCGGCCGGACCGGTCCAGAATCGCCCCGTCCACCGGATCGGTCCCGAAAGGCCCCCGGCCTTTGGCTTTGGAGAGAAGCTGCGTGGCGACGATCGCGTCGAGGTCTTTGGATTTGAGCTTCCGCTTGGCGTTGGCCAGGAGACCCTCGGTCTCGAGGGCGAACCCGATGATCGCCTGGCGGCCCTGCCTTTGCTGGGCCACTCGGGCCACGATGTCCGGGTTCTCCACCAGCTCCAGCTGCCAGAGCCGAAGCGAGCCGGCCACGCCGGAGCGCTTGATCTTCTGGGTGGCCACCCGGATCGGTCTGAAGTCGGCGACCGCGGCCCCCATGATCAGCCCGTCGGCTTTGGGAAAGAGCTTCACCACGGCCTGCTCCATCTGATTGGCGGTCACCACGTCGATCCTTTTGACTCCCGGCGGCGGGGTCAGCTCCGTGGGGCCGCTGATCAGGATAACCTGGTGCCCCCGGGCCTTCGCCATCCGGGCCAGCGTGTAGCCCAAGGTGCCGGTGGAAAAATTGGAGATGAATCGGACCGGATCGATCGGCTCCCGAGTGGGTCCGGCGGTGATGAGAAGATGGAATTTTCGCCGCTGCGACTTCGGCATGGCTTTAAGCCGACCGCCGGGGCTTGCCCAAGCGCCTTAAGACCGTTCCCACGATCTGGTCGACCTCGGCGATGTGGCCCATCCCCACCTGGCGGCAGGCCAACTCCCCGTGGACCGGGCCGATAAACTCGTAGCCCAGATTCTTCAGGCGGCGGATATTCTCTTGGGTCACTTTATGCTCATACATCGCCTTGTTCATCGCCGGAGCCAACAGCGCTGGCGCCTTCGCGGAAAAAAGCACGCTGGTCAGCAAGTCGTCGCAGATCCCGTGTGAGAGCTTGGCGATCAGGTTTTGGGTGGCCGGGCAAACCAGGATCAGGTCCGCGCGGGATGACAACGAGGTGTGCAGCAGGTCCCACTCTTCGGGCAGCTCGAAAACGTCCGAGTAGACCTTGTTCCCTGACAGGGTCTGGAACGTCAGCGGGGTCACGAAATGGGTCGCCTCCTTGGTCATGACCACCTGGAGGTTGAGACCCTTTTCCTTCCGGAGGGTGCTGACCACGTCGCACGCTTTGTAGCAGGCGATCGACCCGGTCACCCCGACGATCAGCTCGCTCACCCCGCCCCTGCCTTTCTGGCGCCGTCGAACGACGCCAGGAGAGACCAGATGGAAGTTCGACGGCGGCCGCGCCGAGCTTCTGCTCGGCGCGGTGACCCCCGGCTATTCTTGGATCTATAGGAACGGGGGTCATAGAGAAGCAGGGACGGGGTCACTCTTTGGCTTGTTTCCTGGGCTTAAAGGTGACCTTCCCCTCCACAAGCTCCTGAAGAGCCACCAGAGCCGGCTTGCGCTTCGGGTCCGTTTCCACCAGCTTGGGCGCCCCGTCGCTGAGTTCCAGCGCCCGTTTGGCGGCTGCGATCACCAGTTTATATCGAGATCCCATGTTATACAGTTGATCCCACTGTTGTAATTTTTCAGAGCTCATCGAATCTTCCTCTTTCCCTCCCAGCTTAGCACGCTCCACCCGTTTCTGGCTAGATCTCCGAGCCGGCTCTCACCCGGAATCGTTCCGCCTTCAGGATGGCCCTTACCGCTTGAATCGCTTCCTTCAGCCGATCGTTCACCACCGCGTAGTCGTAGCGGCGGACTTCCCTTAATTCCCGTCGGGCCAGGGCCAGCCGGGCTCGGATCTGAGCGGGTGTCTCGGTCCCCCGGCGCCTGAGTCGTTTCTCCAGCACCTTCAGGCTCGGCGGCAAGAGAAAGATCGTGGTCACCGGCAGACCGGACCGGCGGATTTGCCGGGCTCCCTGGATATCCACTCCCAGCAGAAGATTCCGTCCGGACCGCAGCGCCTTCTCCACCGGAACCCGGGGCGTTCCATACTCATGGCGCAGGATCCGGGCGCATTCCAAAAAGGCGCCCCGCTTGCGGGCCCGGACAAACTGTTCCGGCGTCACGAACCAGTAGTCGCGCCCGTTGCGTTCGCCGGACCGTGGCGGCCGGGTGGTGACCGAGATCGACCGGACCGCGGCCGGTTCGATCCTTCGCAGCGCTCCCAGGAGCGTCGTTTTTCCGCTCCCCGAGGGAGCGGAAAGGACAAACAGCCGGCCCTTGTAAGGCACTTTCGAAGCTCGAGTTGCGAATTGCGAATTGGAGGTTTTCAATTCGAAATTCGAGACTCGCAATTCGAAATTGTATTACTCACACGAGTCATGCAATCTGAGCCGTTCACCCTGAGCCTGTCGAAGGGTGAAGAGGCATTTCGTGCTTCGACCCTTCGACTTTGCTCAGGATCAGCACGAACGGTTTTGCATGAGTCGTGTTACTCAACGTTGGCCGCCTGCTCCCTGAGTTTCTCGATCTGCCCTTTCATGGCCACTACCCACCGGACGATCGAGGCGTCCCGGAGCTTGGACCCTAACGTGTTCACCTCTCGGTGAAGTTCCTGAGCCAGAAAATCAATCGTCCGGCCCGGGCTGTCGGAGCGCCCCTGAAGGGCCTGGGCGAGCGCCTCTAAATGGGACCGGATCCGGGAGAGCTCTTCGGCGACATCGGTGGCCTGAACCAGAGAGGCCGCTTCGACGATCACGGCGGTCCGCTCCGCTTCCGTCGGAGAATTCCCCAGCCGGGCCGCGACCTGGAGCTCAGAAGTGGTGCGGCCTCCTCTAA
>CAYJTC010000129.1:0-3542 GCA_964372955.1 uncultured Planctomycetia bacterium
GGATCGGGACGGAAGGCCCCGTCGTCAAGCCCGACGATGGCAAAGATGTGCCGGACCGACAGATCCAGTTTTGTCTCATCGGTGAAGTCGTAGCCGATCCGCGTCGAGAGGTTGGTGTTCTGGTAGTCGTCGTTCTGGCTTAAGCCGTCGCTGTCGATGCGGGAGGCGGAGCCGGACAGGTGCCACCGGCCCGCCTGGCCTTGGAACGAGGCCGCTTCCCGCAAGGTGTCCTGCCCCCCCACCTCCTGCGAGTACGAAGCGGTGAAGGGCCCTTCCCCGCGGCGGGTCACCAGGTTGATCACTCCTCCCATGGCGTCGGACCCATACAGGGCACCCGCCGGCCCCCGCAGCACCTCCATGCGCTCCAGGTTGTCCGGGGTGATATGGTTAAAGTCGAAGGAGCCCAGCGTGGGGCTGGCGACATGGGCCCCGTCCACCGTCACATGGACCTGGGTGGCGCTGGCCCCCCGAATCACCACGGCGGTCGTTCGCCCGATGGAACCGGTCCGGCGGACCAGGGTCTCCGGGACATCGCTCAAGGCCTGAGAGACAAATCCTCCTTTGACCACGCTCAACTGTTCCCCCGGAATCACGCTGACCGCTCGAGTCACCTCCTTGGCCGGTGTTTTGACCTTCGTGGCGGTCACCACCACCTCCTCCAGACGGGTCGGCTCATCCACCGCAAAAACAGCCGAATGAATCAGCAAAACAGCACTTAACGCACCGATGATTTCCCGCATGATCCTCTCCTTCCCCTCGGAGACCGAGGATGTCTTTATCGGACTGACCGGTCTTCTGGCTCCCGTTCAACCTACTCTCCGCGCCTTCCCATCCCGATGGACAGTGGCATCCCAGCGGATTTCGTCCCGGTTACAGCTGCGGGGCAGCGCCTGATTCGCACAGGCTTCCCGACATCAATCCAGGCTATTATCTTGCCTTGTTTCTCCTCTGCCAGTTGCGAGCCGCTTCAACGAACCGGCGGGCCCAGCGGGGCTGGCTTAGAAAATGAAGGTGCACGTAGGAAGCCAGCAGATTCCGATGAGCGTATCCTTCCAGCCGGCGTCCGTTCCCCGCCGCGGAAACCGCCTCATAGGCCGCCGTCCCTTTCATCGGGACACCCCGGCAGGCGGAGTGGTGAAACTCATGCCCCCGGCCCGTCTCCCCGGTTCGGCTCAGCACCGTGGCCCGCAGAGCCGTCAACCGCTTGTAGCCGAAGGATTGAAGCCGGTCGGTCATCCGGATCTCGGCCGGAACGAGCCCCACCATCGGGTAGCGCCGGCCTTTTCCCCCTTGGATGCCGCGGCTCAAAAACATGAGCCCGCCGCATTCCGCGTAGATCGGCATTCCGGCGGCCGCGGCGGCCCGGATTCCACGGTGGACCTCTTTCGCTCGGGAGAGGGAAGCCGCGTAAACTTCTGGAAATCCTCCCCCCAGATAGAACCCGGCCAACCCAGCCGGCAGGCGGGAATCTTTCAGCGGGCTGAACGGAACCAGCTCAGCTCCCAGCTGTCCCAACAGCTCCAGATTCTCCGGGTAATAGAAATGGAACGCTTCATCCATCGCCACCCCGATGGGAACGGCGGACAATTTCGAATTCCGAATTGCGAATTTCGAATTAAACGCCAAGGGCCTGGCCTGGTGGGCAATCCGTTTAATGGTTTCCAAATCGACGGTTCGGCGGACCATTTCCCCCAGCACCGGCAGGATCGCCCGCCAGCCCCGTTTTTCAGAAGAGGGAACCAGGCCCAGATGGCGCTCCGGCAGCCGGATCCGGTCCTCCTGGTTTAAACCACCCACCACCGGCACCTTGGCCAGCCGCTCGATCCCTTCTTTCAGAAGCCGGTAATGCCCCGGGCCTGAGACCCGATTCAGGAAAACGCCGGCAATCTTCACACGGCGGTCGAATTCCAGGAACCCACGCACCATCGCCGCCGCCGATCGAGACAGGGCGCTGCCATCCAGCACCAGCAGGACGGGACAGTCCAGCCGCTTCGCCGTCTGGGCGGTGCTGCCCTCCTCTCCCAGAGCTCCGATGCCGTCGTACAGCCCCATCATCCCTTCGATGAGGGCCAGATCCGCTCCAGCCGAACAGCGCTGAAAATGGGACCTCAGCCCGGAAACGGGCATCAGCCAAGAATCCAGATTCCGGCAGGGCCTTTCCGAGACCGCCGAATGAAATCCTGGATCGATGTAGTCCGGCCCACTCTTAAACGACTGGACCCTCAGACCCTTTCGCAGGAAGGCCTGGATCAAGCCCACCATGACCGTGGTCTTCCCCACCCCGCTGTGGGTCCCCGCGATCATCAGCCGAGGGATCTTCAGAAGAGCCATCGCGCCGCCAGAACCATCCCGAACCCCAGCGCTGAACAGGCGTACATGATCCGGATCGCCTGAGGAATCACCTCCGGCTCCAAAGGCCGATCCGGATCTCCCATGAGGGGCGTCTGCGCGGGAACCCCGGCGTAAACATTGATCCCTCCCACTTGGACGCCGAGAGCGCCGGCCAGAGCCGCTTCCGGCAGCCAGGAATTCTGTCCCTGGCTCCAGGCGTCCCGGAAAAGGACCCGAAACCCATCGCGGGTGGAGAAACCAACGAAAACAGCCGATAAAGCGATGAGCCCGGCGGTCAACCGGGCCGGAATCCAGTTCATCCAGGAATCGACCAGGGCGGCCGCTTTCCCGAACTTCAGATACCGGGCGGAGCGATACCCCACCATCGAGTCCAGCGTGTTGACCGCTTTGTAAAGGCAAGCCAAGGGGGCTCCACCAATGGCCGCGTAAAAGAGGGGTGAGATAATTCCATCCATGATGCTTTCTCCGATGGTCTCAACGGTGGCCCGCACAATCTCCGGTTCATTCAGTCTTTCCGTGTCCCTGCCCACGATCATCGCCACCTTGGCCCTGGCTTTTCCCAGATCACCCTTCCTCAGCGCCCGGTAGACCGGCCAGCTCTCCACCGCCAGATCCCGGGTGGAGAGGCAGATGTACAGCAGAAGGAGATCCAGCCCCCACGCCGCGAAGGGAGACCATCGAGCGAAGAGCACCCGCAACCCCTGGACCAGCACGAAGGTCCCCAGGGCGATCCCCGCGACCAGGAACCATCCGGCCAGCAGTTCATTCTCGAACCAGCGTCTCAAGAGCTTCTCACTCCGTCCAATCAGCCAGCCCAATCCCCGAATCGGATGCGGCAGCCATCGGGGATCGCCGAGGCCCAAATCCAAAAGATAGGCGCCGGTCAGCGTTAATGCAAAGGAATCCATGGCAGCACCGACTCCCAGGTCTCTTTTCGGAGATGCGCCTGAACCGCGTCGGCCAGCGCGTCATAAGGATTGTCCTTCGACGCGCCGTTCATCCTGAGCTCAGTCGAAGGATGAACGGCTTGCTCAGGGCGAACGGAAGCGGGAATCCGGATCTTCCCGTCGAAAAGTCCCAGCACCTCGGTCGGCAAATGGTTCATCTCATAGAACGCCTCGCGCGGATAAACCAAAACCGCCAGCGGCCGGTTGACCCGGTACTGGAAATACGGTTCCAAACCAGTCATC
>CAYJTC010000130.1:0-3309 GCA_964372955.1 uncultured Planctomycetia bacterium
GCCATCATCGCTTCGTTGGTGCAGATGTTGGAGGTGGCTTTCGCGCGCCGGATATGCTGCTCCCGGGTCTGCAGGGTCAGCACGAAACCGCGCCGGCCGTGGGCGTCCTGCGTCATCCCGACGATCCGGCCCGGCATCTTGCGCAGGAGCTTCTCCCGGCAGGCGAACAGCCCCAGGTAGGGGCCCCCGAAGTTGAGATCATTCCCCAGGGATTGCCCTTCCCCCACCACGATGTCGGCCCCGTAGGAGCCCGGGGCCTCCAGAACCCCTAAGGAGACCGGGTTGGCCGAAACAATGAATAAGGCCCCCTTTGCATGGGCCAGCTCCCCCAGCTCCTGAACCGGCTCTAAGGCGCCCAGGGCGTTTGGCATCTGGACCACGAGGGCAGCGGTCCGGTCGTCGATCAGACGCCGGACCGCATCCGGGTCGCTGGCCCCTTCCCGGCGGGGGATCTCAATGATCTGCACCGAGGTCTGCTTAAGGTAGGTTTCCAGGGTTTTCCGATATTCGGGGTGAAGGGTGACAGCCGTCAGGATCTTGGAGCGCTGCGTCTCCCGCAGAGCCAGCAGGCAGGCCTCTGCTAGGGCGCTGGCCCCGTCGTACAATGAGGCATTGGCCGCTTCCATCCCGGTCAAATCGCACAGGAGACTCTGGTACTCATAGATCGCCTGGAGCGTCCCCTGAGAGGCCTCCGGCTGGTAAGGAGTGTAGGCGGTGAGAAACTCGCCGCGGGAGCCGATATACCGGACCGCCGAGGGAATCAGGTGGTCGTAGGCCCCTGCTCCCAGAAAGCAAAGGTGGGATTGGGCGGAAACGTCCCGGTCGGCCAACGCGCGGGCCTGATCCAGGAGCTCCGGCTCGGAGAGGCCGGGAGGAAGCTTTAAGTCGGCTCGGGGGACAGCCGGAGGAATCCCCTTAAGCAGATCCTCAAAGGAGCGGACCCCGATCTTTTCCAGCATGGCCCGCCGATCCTCGGCGGTCAGCGGAACAAAATTCACCCCGCCCCTTTGACCCAGGCCTGATACGGCTCGTGGTCCAGGAGATTCCCGATCTCTTGAGGGTTGCTGGCCTCCAGCGCGAAGATCCAGCCCTCCTCATAGGGGGACCGGTTGATCGCGCCCGGATCCTTGGCGAGGCGGTCGTTGACCTGGGTGATCGTTCCGGAGATCGGGCTGTAGATCGAGAAGGCGGCCTTCACCGACTCCACCACCGCCACCTCTTCCCCCTGGCGCACCGTCCGACCCACCTTGGGAAGCTCCACGTAGACCACGTCGGAGATCTCCTCCTGGGCGTGCGCGGTGATCCCGACCGTTCCCTGCTTTCCTTCCAGGCGCAGCCACTCATGCGTCTTGGTGAATTTCAGCGGATTCAGATCAACCATGATTTCTTCGATAAAACGGAAGTTTTACCACCTCAGCCGCCGCCCGGCGGCCATGAATCTCCACTTCAATCCCGGTCCCGGGCCGGCCGGCCTCGGGCGGCAGATATCCCAGGCCGATCGCCTGACACAGATCAAAAGGGGTCAGGCACTTTTTGACGGATCCGTCAAAAAGTGCCCGCTTGATCAGGGTCCCGCTGGTCACCTGCCCGGCCGACCGCCCCTGCCAGAAAAGAGGATACCCATGGCGCGGGATGCCGGCCTCTTTCATCCGGAACCCGCACAGCCGCCGGCGAACCCCTTCCCTTTTCTGGCGCTCCAGCGCCTCCCGCCCCACAAAAGGCCCTTTGTCCCAGGAGATGGTCCATTCCAGACCGGCCTCCAGCGGTGTTGTCGTCTCGTCCAGATCGCTTCCTCCCAGCGGCAAACCCGCTTCCAGCCGAAGCGTGTCCCGGGCGCCTAACCCGATCGGTTGGATCCCATCGGGACGGCCCTCTTCCAGCAGATAGTCCCAGACGGCTCCCAGATCCTCCGTCCCGACGAACAGCTCAAACCCATCTTCGCCGGTGTAGCCGGTGCGGCCCATCAGCACCGGGCAGCCGGCGATCTGGCCGGCCCGAACGCTGTAGCGGGGGGCCTGCTCCAGCGAGGCCTGCGCCAGCCGGGCCACCAACCCAACCGCCTTCGGGCCCTGAACCGCCAGCGTCCCCACCCGCTCCCGGAGATCATCTACCGCAGCACCCGGCCCCAAACAGCTCTTGAGCCAGGCCAGCACCTTGTCCCCGTTGGCGGCGTTGACCACCAGCCGGATCCGGGCCGGCTCCAGCCGGTGCGCAGAGGCGCCTGGCATCGCTTCCTCCTGCGGCAGCCGGTGCGCAGAGGCGCCTGGTGCCGCTTCCTCCAGCGGCAGCCGGTACAAGATCATCTCATCCAGGATCCCCCCCTGTGGATTGAGCATCGGAGTATAAACGGCCCGGCCGGCCTCCAGCCGGTTCAGATCCTGAGTCACCAGTCCCTGCAAGCCGGAAATCAGCTCCCGGCCGCTGATTTCCAGATGACCCAGATGGGAAACATCGAAGAGCCCCACCTTCCGGCGGACCGTCCAATGCTCTTCCAGGATGGAGCTGTAGTAGATCGGCAGATCCCACCCGCCGAAGATCCCGAACTTGGCCTGGAGGGCGGCCTGTTTGCCGTGGAGCGGAGTTTTCTTCAGCGTTTCCGCCAAGGTCGGGCTGGAACTACCCACGGGACCGCTGCCGGTAAAAACGCCTGATCAGGGAAACCACCTGCTCCGGCCGGTCCGCCCGGAGAAAAAGCTTCATGTCCGCCGGGGTGATCATGTCGGTCCTGACCGCCTCGGTCTTGAGCCACTGCAGGAACCCTTTCCAATAAACGGAGCCGTACAGGATGCAGGGAAAGGGGCGCACCCGCTTGGTCTGGATCAGGGTGACCACCTCCGAGAGCTCGTCGAGCGTCCCGTACCCTCCGGGGAAGAAAACGAAGGCATTGGAATATTTCAAGAACATCACCTTCCGGCAGAAGAAGTAACGGAATTCCAGGAGCTTGTTGACGTAGCGGTTCGGTTTCTGCTCGGAGGGGATCAGGATGTTTAGGCCCACCGACTTTCCACCGGCCTCCTGGGCCCCCTTGTTGGCTGCCTCCATCAAGCCAGGGCCGGCTCCCGTAATGACCGCGTAGCCGGCCTTGACCAGCGCAGCGGCGGTCTCCTGCGCCTGCCGGTAATAAGGAGAGTTCCGCTTGGCGCGGGAAGAGCCGAAGACGGAAACGGCCGGGCCAATCAGGGAAAGGGCCTCAAAACCATCCACAAACTCGCTCATGATCCGGAAGATCCGCCAGGGATCCTCCCGCATGAAATCGGGCTCAAGAATATTATTCTTAGACATCGAAGGGTCCTCCCATTATACCTTAAC
>CAYJTC010000131.1:0-3302 GCA_964372955.1 uncultured Planctomycetia bacterium
GACGCTTATCCTTAAACACGGAACCGTCGCCTAACGGAGGTGGTGGGGTCACCGGCTTCCTCCCAAAGCGAGCAGGGATCGATACCGAACGGTATCGGCTCCCCCGACGAGAACTTGGCCTTGATGCTCCACCCAGGCATGGGCCTGAAAATCTCCCTGCTCATCTTTCATCACCCCAATCCGAAACAAGGAGGAGAATCCATTCCACCGCAACAACCGATGAGTGGTCAGCGCCTGCGGCAGGCAGGTGGCCCCGGGCACGTAACGGCTGGCCGTCTTGACCGCCCAGGCAATCCTCTCGGGCGAGAAGGAGCCGGCCTTCCCCATCCAAGGAACAGCGGATCCTTGGAATTCCAACCGCTTTGGAACGGACGCGGAAAGTAGGCGCAGGAGGACCTCATTGAGACAAAGCAAAAGCGCAGCCCGGATGAGTAGGCTGCGCTCGCGTGAAGGAAGACGCAGGAATCGACGGAGAAGGGTCATTCTTTGATTTCGACCAATCCCTCGGCCCTCAGCTGGTCCAGGAGGCCCAGCAGGTCGGCCTCACACCGCTGCGGTCGAATCTCGTACTCGGTAACGAGGAGATCCCGAATTTGGGAGATGGTCCGGGGGGTTCGGACCAAATCCCAAACTCTCGTGCCGACCGGGTCCAGGCCGTAATAGACCCCTTTCTTTAAATGAAGGATCGCCGCCTCTCCGGCCAAATCAGCCGAAACCTGATCCTTAACCGCGACAACCGTGGATTGGGGCGAAAGCTTCTTGGGCATCTTCCCTCTTCAGGACAGCCTGTTTCAATGATTCAGCCAGAAGATCGAACGGGACCGGCAATCCCTGGATGGAGCCCTGAATCAAAGCGCCCTCCTTCCAGCCGCGGACGGCGGCGCCGGCCACCTTCCGGTTATTATACGAAAGATCCCCGCAGACTAGCGCCGAGAAACAAAGAGAGAAAGGTCCCGGAAAACCGGAGCCGGCCAGAGCCAGAGCGGAGGCGGGAAGCAACCCTTTTTCAATGAGCCGGTCCTTCAAGCCGCGATGCACCCGCTCCGGGATCTGACGAAGCGGCTGATGAAACCATGGGGATGACGCGGAAACCGCCAGGGCCCAGGTCAGCTCGTCGGTCCGGTGCAGGACCGCCCCGCCGCCGGTAGGACGGCGGACGATCGGCAGCTTCAACTTCAGCAGATCCGCGGGAAGTTCCTCAAGGGGCTGGCGGCGGCCCAGGGAGAAGGCCGATCGGTCCCAGCGGTAGATTCTCAAAGTCGACGGAACTTCTCCGGCCCGAACCTGATCGGCCAGCCGCAGGTCGGCTGCCATGTTGGCCTCCGGAGAGCCCGGAGGATCGATAAGAACCCTTACCTCATTCTCCAACGCAGATTGGGTTCCCGGGCCGCGGCCACTTCATCCAGCCGGGTCACCGGCATCCGGTGAGGAGCGGCCTTGACCCGGCCTGGGTTGATCCGGGCCTCCTCGACGATGGCCGCCAGCGCCTTGGCAAAGGATTCCAGGACCTCCCGGGATTCGGTCTCGGTGGGCTCGATCATCAGCGCCTCCTCCACGATGAGCGGGAAGCAGATGGTCGGAGCGTAGAAGCCATAGTCCAGGAGCCGTTTGGCCACATCCATCGCCTTAACGCCGCAGGTTTCCTTGAGCTCCTTGGCGGAAGCGACGAACTCATGCATGCAGGGCTCATCCACCGGGATCGGGAAGATCCCTGTAAGCAGGCTCTTCAAATAGTTGGCATTCAGGATCGCCCCTTCGGAAACGCCCCTCAATCCTTCCTTTCCAAGCCCTTTCAGATAGGCCCAGGCCCGCACCAGAGCCCCCGTGTTGCCGAAGAAGGAGCGGACCCGGCCGATGGAGTCCGGGCCCGGAGAAACCAAGCGAAGGCCGCTCTGTTCTTGAACGACGATCGGCCCCGGCAAGAACGGTTCCAGATCGGCTTTCACGCCGACCGGTCCCCCGCCGGGCCCGCCGCTGCCGTGCGGGATGGAAAAGGTCTTGTGGATGTTCACGTGAACCATGTCGAAGCCCAGATCGCCGGGCCGATAGAGACCCAGAAGGGCGTTCATGTTGGCTCCGTCCAGATACATCAACCCCCCCTTCTGGTGGACCAGACGGGAAATCTCCAGCACCTCTTCCTCAAACAAGCCCAGCGTGTTGGGGTTGGTCATCATGAAGACCGCCACATCCTCATCGATCGCCGAGGCCAACGCTTTCAAAGAGGCCTTCCCCCGGTTCGTGGAGGCCACCTCCACCGCCTCGAAACCGCACAAGGCAGCGCTGGCCGGGTTGGTTCCGTGCGCGGAGTCCGGCACCACCACCTTGTGGCGGGGCCTTCCCTTTTTCTGATGATAGGCCCGGGCGATCAGCAGGGCAGTCAGCTCCCCGTGGGCGCCGGCCGCCGGCTGAAGGGTGACCGCTTCCATCCCCAGAATCTCCCGCAGGATCTGCTCCAGCTCCCAAAGAAGTTGGAGGAGGCCCTGGGTTGCTTCCTCGGCGGTGTAGGGATGGACCCGGGCAAATCCGGGGAGAGAGGCGATCTCCTCGTTCACCTTCGGGTTGTATTTCATGGTGCAGGAGCCCAGCGGATAGAAATTGGTCTCTCCGGAGAAATTCAGGTGGGCCAGCCGCATGAAATGTTTCACCAGATCCCGCTCGCTGACCTCCGGCAAAGGGGCTTCTTTCCGGCGCAGGAAGGCCGAGGGGATCAACTCCTCGGGAGCCCGCGCCGGCAACCCTAAGGCCGGCAGGCGAAAAGCCCTGCGGCCGGGCCGATGCAGTTCTGAAAGCAGCGGCTCCAGCAGACGTCCCGGTGAATGAGGGGATGGAGAAGTCATCGGCGCGGGGTGAGGCGTGTAGGAGGCAGTTATCCTCGTTTCTTCCTTCACCCTTGACCCTTCACCCTTCACCGAGCACCTTCCTGACCGTAGCGACGAATCGATCAATCTGGTCTTTCGAGCGGGACTCGGTGACGCAGACCAGCCATCCGTTCTTGAGCCGCGGATCCCATCGTTTCAGAGGCAAACCGCCCAAGAACCCTTCCTTCAGAAGCCTTCGGTTGAGCTCTTCCGGATCAGCCGGGATCTCCAGGGCGAACTCGTTGAAGAAAGGATCCTTGAATAGGGGGCGAATCCCCGGCAGCTGGACCAGCTGGTCGAAGGCATAATGGGCCTTCTGCAGGTTTTGGACCGCCAGCTCCCGGAAGCCGGCTTGTCCCAAAGCGGCCAGGTAGACAGCGGCCGAGAGGGCCATCATCGCTTCGTTGGTGCAGATGTTGGAGGTGGCTTTCGCGCGCCGGATAT
>CAYJTC010000132.1:0-3298 GCA_964372955.1 uncultured Planctomycetia bacterium
TTTTATTCTCACAGAGCGCGGCGAATCGCGGCGGACCAGCCGGCCAGCGCAGCCTGCCGGCGGCGGGCATCCCACCGGGGATGGAACGTCCGGTCCACGGCCCGCATTCGGGAAAGATCCTTCGGGGTCCACAGGCCCACCCCGAGCCCGGCCAGCTGGGCCGCTCCCAAAGCGGTGGTCTCCACTTGGCGGGGACGCAGGACCGGCACACCGGAGAGATCCGCCTGAAACTGAAGGAGGAAATTGTTTTTGACCGCCCCGCCGTCCACCTTGAGCTGTTTGAGCTTCAAGCCGGTGTCCTGTTCCATCGCCCGGAGGACCTCCACCGACTGAAACGCGATCGACTCCAGGGCGGCCCGGACCAGATGGGCGGCGGTCGTCCCCCGGGTCAGCCCGCAGATCAGGCCCCGGGCCTCCGGCTTCCAATAGGGAGCCCCTAATCCCACGAAGGCCGGGACAAAGAAGACCCCGCCGGAATCCGGGACGGACCGGGCCAGCCGCTCGCTCTCCGAGGCCTTGCGGATCACCTTCAATCCATCCCGAAGCCACTGGATCGCCGCCCCGGCGATAAAGACCGACCCTTCCAACGCGTAAGCGGGCTGCCCTTTCTCATCGCAGGCGGCGGTGGTCAACAGGCCATGGCGGGACCGGGTGAGGGTTTGGCCGGTTTGCATCAGCAGAAAACAACCGGTCCCGTAGGTATTCTTGGCCGACCCCGCGGCCACGCAGCCCTGCCCGAACAGGGCCGCCTGCTGGTCCCCGGCAATCCCCGTGATCGGGATCCCTTCCGGCAGAGGACCCACCGCCGCGGTCGTGCCGAACCGGTGACTGGAAGGATACAGTTCCGGCAGGAGCCCTTCCGGGATTCCCAGCATCTTTAAGATCGGGGGATGCCATTGTCTGGAGGCAAGATCCAACAGAAGGGTCCGGGAGGCGTTGGTGAAATCGGTGGCGTGGACCCGGCCGCCGGTCAGCTTCCACAAAAGCCAGGAATCCACCGTCCCGAAAGCCAGCCGGCCGGCACGGGCCGCCCGACCGATCGCGGGGGAGGAATTGAGCAGCCAGGCAATCTTCGTGCCGGAAAAATAAGGATCCAGCACGAGTCCCGTCACACGGCGGATGTACGGCTCGAATGTTTTCAGACGGGCGCACGCATCGGCGGTCCGGCGATCCTGCCAGACGATCGCCCGGTGGACCGGCCGGCCGGTTTTCCGGTCCCAGAGGATCGTGGTCTCCCGTTGGTTGGTGATCCCAAGGGCGGCGACCGCGCTGGGCCGGACTCGGGCCCGCTGCAGGCATTGGCGGATGACGCGCAGGGTGGAGCGCCAGATCTCTTCCGGATCATGCTCCACCCAGCCCGGCTTGGGGAAATGCTGGGTGAGCTCCTGATATCCGAAGGCCACCGGCCGGCCGGTCCGGTTGTACAGGACCGCCCGCGTCCCGGTGGTGCCCTGATCGATGGCGAGGATCATCTAAAGGGGTCAGACCCCAGACTGTTGAAAACTTATCAACATGAAGGGGTCTGACCCCTTCATCTGAGCGCCTCCACCAGCGCTTTCCCGAACGCTTCCGCCGCGTCGGGGCCGGATCCGGTGATTAGCTGGCCATCCTGTTCCACCGGCTTTCCGGTGTAGACTACCCCTTTGGTCTTGAAGTCCCCGGCCGCGTCCTTCCAGATCGTGGCCCGCTTCCCTTTCAGAAGTCCGGCGTTGGCCAGCGTCATCGGAGCCAGGCAGATCGCCGTGGTGGGTTTGCCCGCCTCAAAGGCCTTCCGGGCCAGCGCGTGGGCGGTTGAGTTATCCCAATATTCGGTGGCCCCCATTCCCCCGACAAAAACCACCGCGTCGAACTGCTCCATTTTCGCGTCGCCAAGCAGAATGTCCGGCTTCACCTTCAGCCCCAGCATTCCGGTCGCTTCCTTTAAACTGGAAGAGGCCACCGTCACTTTCGCGCCGGAGGCCTCTAGAATCGCTCGCGGCTTCTGATACTCTTCATCCCGGAATTGGTCCGAGGCAATCACCATCAACACTCTTTTCATACCAAGCTTTCTCCCCCGTCCACCACAACCACCTGGCCGGTCATCATATCGGATGCCTTGGAAGCCAAAAACACCGCCGCCCCGCCCAGCTCCTCCGGCTGGCCGTAGCGCCTCAGCGGAACCCGGGAAAGATACTGGGCCATCGCCTCTTTATCCTCGACGTATTCGCGAGTCATATCGGTGGCGATCAGACCCGGGGCCAGGCAGTTCACCTGGATCCCGGCCGGGCCCAGCTCAATGGCCATCACCCGGGTCATCTGGATCACCCCCCCTTTGGCGACGCAGTAGGCGACCGCCTGCGGAGATCCCCGGAACCCGAGGACCGAGGAAATGTTGATGATCTTGCCGGACCTCTGCTTGAGCATCACCCGCCCCACCGCCTTGGCCACCAGGAAAGCGCCGGTCAAGTTGATATTGAGCACCTTGTCCCAATCCGATTTTGGAATTCGCAGGAAATAGGTCCCCTCCCAGATCCCGGCGTTGTTCACCAGAATGTCGATCCGTCCGAGGGCCTGCTGGGCCTGTTTGACGAACCGGTCCACCTGGGCCTCATCGGAAACGTCTCCGGCGGCGATCACCGCCTTCCGGCCTAGGGTCTGGATCTCCCGGGCTGTCTCTTGGAGGGCCTCCGGCTTGCGGGCGTTCAAGACCAGGTCGCTGCCGGCCTTCGCTAGAGCGATCGCCATCGCCCGCCCGATCCCCCGGGAGGCCCCGGTCACCAGCGCCGCCTTCCCTTTTAAGTCGAATAGAGAATGCAACGACATTCCTCCTCCGTCATTCCCCCCCCTCGCTTACACGAGGGTAAACTCCAGCGGGAATCCTCATTTCCATGAGGACGGCGTCTGATCCTCACTTCCGTGAGGATGACTTCTCCTTGCTCTCCTGTAAAAATCGTTCGCAGTCCAAGGCGGCCATGCAGCCCCAGCCCGCCGCGCTCACCGCCTGCTTGTATCGGACGTCATGGATGTCCCCGCAGCCGAAAACCCCCGGCACTGAGGTCTGGGTCCCCTGCTTCAAGACCAGATACCCCACCTCGTCCAGCTCCACCTGCCCTTTGAGGAACCCGGTGTTCGGCTGGTGCCCAATGGCAATGAAAAGCCCCTCGCAGGGGAAATCCCGTTCCTTCCCGGAAACTAAATCCTTGAGCCGAACCGCTGAAACCTTCTTTTTAGCCGGGTCCTGGACGTCGATCACCGCCGTGTTCCAGATCCATTGGATCTTGGGGTTGGCCTTGGCCCGCTCCTGCATGATCTTGGAGGC
>CAYJTC010000133.1:0-3274 GCA_964372955.1 uncultured Planctomycetia bacterium
AAACAGGGGAAACAGGGAGAACAGGGAGAACAGGGGAAACAGGGAGAGATTCCTCTGAAGGTGACAGGGTGAAACCAGAAGATTGGATGGATAGAAGTTCCCTGATGGCGGTCATCCGGGAGCTTAAAGAAGCGCGGGGAGTCGTGATCCTGGCCCACAACTATCAGGAGGGGCCGATCCAGGAGGTGGCCGATTTTGTCGGCGATTCCCTCAAGCTGGCCCAATACGCCACCACGATCCAGGAGCCGACGATCCTGTTCTGCGGGGTCCATTTCATGGCGGAGACCGCCGTGATGCTCTGTCCGGACAAGAAGGTGCTGATGCCCGACCCTGCGGCCGGCTGCGGGCTGGCCGATATGGTGATGCCGGAGCAGATCCGGACCTGGAAGAGGGATCACCCCAACGGGGTGGTGGTCTGCTACATCAACACTTCGGCGGCGGTCAAGGCGGAGTGCGACTACTGCTGTACCTCCTCCAACGGGATCGAGGCGATCGAGGCGATCCCGGCCGACAAGGAGATCCTGTTCGTGCCGGACTATTACCTGGGAACCTACTTGAAGGACCGGACCGGCCGGAACATCACCCTCTGGAAAGGATATTGCCCGGCCCATGCGGTGATCAACCCGGAACAGATTGATCACCTGCGGGACGCCCACCCGGAGGCGGAGTTCCTGATGCACCCCGAGTGCGGGTGTCTGACCAAGCAGATGGACTTGGCCGACCAGATCCTCTCGACCGACGGGATGATCCAGTACGTGAAAAAATCGAAATCCGACAGCTTTATCATTGCCACCGAAAACGGGATTTTGTCCCGGATGCGTCGGGAGAACCCGGGAAAGGTCTTCATCCCGGCCAGCGAGCATGCCGGCTGCCACCATATGCAGCGCAACACCCTGGAGAAGGTGTACCGCTCCCTGGTGACCGGCCAGTTCGAGGTGACGGTGGACCCCGCGGTCGCCCAGCGGGCGATGGTTCCCTTAAACAGGATGATGGCCCTTCGACGCAGCTCAGGGCAGGCCCTTCGACGCAGCTCAGGGCAGGCCCTTCGACGCGCCGTTCATCCTGAGCTTGGGTCGAAGGATGAACGGCTTGCTCAGGGTGAGCGGCAGTGCTCAGGGCCGGCTCCTGTGGAGCCCGTCCCGGTCTGGGATGAGATGGAGCCGGTCCGGTGGGGGGACTGGGTGTTGGCCGCCGCCAATGACTTCCGCTGAGACGACCGAAGCAGCGGCGTTGCGGCCGCAGGATCTGGACGGGGTCGACCGGAAGCTCCTGACGCTGGTGCAGAAGGGGTTTCCGCTGACGGCCCGGCCGTACGCGGCCTTCGGGGAATCACTGGGGATCTCCGAGGAAGAGACCCTAAGCCGGATCGACCGCCTGAAAAGGGGACACCTCCTGCGCCAGATTGGGGCGATCTTTGACACAAGGCGCCTGGGATACCAGAGCTCTTTGGTGGCGGTCCGAGTGCCGAAAGAGCGGCTGGACGCCGCCGCGGAGGCGATCAACAGGCATCCGGGGGTCAGCCACAACTACGGGCGCAACCACGCGTATAACCTCTGGTACACCATCGCCCTGCCGTCGGGCGTTTCGATGGAGGCGACGGTGGACCAGCTCCACGAGCTCTGCGGTGGCCAGGTGACCCGGCTGATGCCGACCCTGCGGCTGTTCAAGATCGGGGTCCAGCTGGATGTGGCCGGAACCACGAATCTCTCCGATGAGACCAATGGGGAGGCAACGTGGGCCTGGAAGTCGCCGCCGAAGGCGGCCGAGCTGACGGCCAAGGACATCCGAGCGATCCGGGCTTTGCAGGAGGATCTTCTGGTGGATCCGGCTCCGTTCGCCGGTTTAGGGGCGCCGGAGGGGCTCTCCGAACCGGAGGTGCTGGAGTTCGCCCAGCGATTCCTTCAAGAGGGGATCATGCGGCGGTATTGCGGCGTCCTGCATCACCGGTCGGCCGGCTTCGTGGTCAACGGGATGGGAGTCTGGAAGGTTCCGCTGGAGCGAGTCGAGGAGCTGGGTCCGGCGATGGGCGGGTTCCGGGGGGTGACCCACTGCTACCAACGGCCGACCTACGAGGATTGGCCTTATACCATTTTCACCATGATCCACGCCCGGACCGGCCCGGAATGCAGGCAGGTGGTGGAGGCCATCGCCGCCAAGACCGGGATCGGCGAGCATGAGGTGCTCTACTCGACCAAAGAGTACAAGAAAATTCGGGTAAAATATTTTACGAGGGAACTGGAGGCCTGGAACCAGCGGTATTTAAGATGAGCGACTACGTCTTTCGATTCGGGGGAGAAGGAGGGGAAGGGGTGATCTCCACGGGAGACCTCTTTACCACCGCCTGCGCCCGGTCGGGGCTGGAGATCTACACCTTTCGCAGCTACCCGGCGGAGATCAAGGGGGGCCACGCGATGATCCAGGTCCGGGTGGCGGACCGCAACGTCCTGCTCTCCCGCGGCGGGGAGATCGACGTGATGGTGGCCTTCAACAAAGAGGCCTACGACCGCCATTGGAAAGAGATGCGCAAGGGAGGCATCTTGATCTACGACAATACCGACTTCCTTCCGGCTGAGGATCTGGACGCGGTCAAATACCCGGTGCCGTTTGCCAAGATCGCCATGGAGGAGGTCGGGATCCGGCTGACCAAGAACATGGTGGCCCTGGGGGCCTTAAGCGAGCTGTTCGGCATCCCCCCGGAGAAATTCAAGGAGCTGATCCGGGATAAATTCGGCAAGAAGGGGGAAGCGGTGCTGACCAAGAACGTCCAGGCCTTGGAGGCCGGCGCCCGCTACGTCCGGGAAAATATCAAGAAAATCGAATCGGTCCGGGTGGCCCCCACCGGCCGCCAGCCGAAACTGGTTCTTTCCGGCAATGAGGCCCTGTGCCTGGGGGCGATCGCGGCCGGCCTGAAGGTGTATGCCGGCTACCCGATCACCCCGGCCAGCTCCATTCTGGAATTCCTGGCCAAGGAATTACCGAAGGCCGGCGGGGTGGTGATCCAGACCGAAGATGAAATTGCTGCTCTGGGCGTGGTGTTGGGGGCCTCCTTTGCCGGCAAGAAAGCGATGACCGCCACCTCTGGCCCCGGCTTCTCGCTCATGGTGGAAATGCTGGGCCTGGCGGTGATGGCGGAGCTGCCGGCGGTGATCGTGGATGCCCAGCGGGCCGGCCCCTCGACCGGCATGCCGACCAAGGCGGAGCAGGGGGACCTGATGATGGCCATCCACGCCGGACACGGGGAGGCGCCTCGCGTAGTGCTGGGGCTGACCTCCGT
>CAYJTC010000134.1:0-3225 GCA_964372955.1 uncultured Planctomycetia bacterium
CCACCTCTTGGAGATCATCTTAAACCGGGAGTATACCACAAAGAAATTGTATCCACGCAGCGCTGACAGAGGGTGGGGTGTTCCTTGGAGCTTCCCACGGTGGGCAGCCGCATCCAGCACCGGGCGCACTTCTCTCCGGAGGCCCGGCGCGCGAAGATCTCCACCGGCGGCCCGGACCCGGCCCCTTCGGTCAGCCGCAGGCCCGAGACAATGCAGGCGGCGGCCAAATCGGTTTGGTGCCGCTCAAGCAGAGTCTTCTCCTCCTTGTTCCGGACCACCATCTCCAGCTCCGCTTCGAGCGGATCCCCGATCTGCCCCCCCTCCCGGGCCTTCTCCAAAACCTTCATCGCCTGTCCCCGGAGCTCCAGCAGACGCTCCCAGGTTTTCTTCAAAGCCGGATCCTTGGGAAAAGAATCAAGCCGCGGCCAATCCTGAAGATGGACGCTCTGCCCCTCTCGGAGACAGCCCCAGGCCTCCTCCGCCGTGAACGGCAGGATCGGAGCGATCAGCCGGATCAGGGTATCGGCCAGCCGTGTGAGCGCCGTCTGGGCCGACCGGCGCCCCGCCTCCTTCGGATGCCGGGTGTAAAGCCGGTCCTTCACCACATCCAGGTAAAAGTTGGACAGCTCCACCGTGCAGAATTCATGGACCGCCTTGACCACCCGGTGGAACGCGTACTGATCGTAGGCCTGGGTTGCCTCCGCCGCCAGCTCCCCCAGCCGGACCAGCAGCCACCGGTCGATCCCCTCCATCTGATCCTCCGGCACAGCGGCCGATCCGTCCGGATGGAAATCGGACACGTTGGCCAGACAGAAGCGGATCGTGTTGCGGATCTTCCGGTACACCTCCGACACCTGAGCCATAATCTCCGGAGAAATCCGGACATCCTCCCGGTAATCCGAGGAAGCCACCCAGAGCCGCAGGACATCGGCCCCCATCTTGGAAACCAGGTCCTGCGGGGCGATCACGTTGCCCAGCGATTTGGACATCTTCCGGCCTTCTCCGTCCACCACGAACCCGTGGGTCAAGACTCCCCGGTAGGGGGCGCGCCCGTTTAACGCCACACTGGTGATCAACGACACCTGGAACCAGCCCCGGTGCTGATCGGATCCTTCCAGGTACAGGTCGGCCGGGTAGCTGCAATGTTCCCGGCGCCTGAGCACCCCCTCATGGCTGACGCCTGAGTCGAACCAGACATCCAGGATGTCGCGCCCTGGGGTGAACTCCTCGGCGCCGCAGTCCAGGCAGGCGAACCCTGGAGGCACCCACCGCTTGGTGTCATCGGTGAACCAGCGGTCGATCGCGTCGGGACCGGATTCCGCGGCGCGCGCGAAGGCATCGATCACCTCCGGCGCCAGCCAACTGCCCTTGCACTGAGCGCAGACCAGCGCGGGGATCGGCACGCCCCAGAGCCGCTGGCGGGAAAGGCACCAGTCGGGCCGGGTCTTGAGCATCCCGGCCATTCGCTCCTTGCCCTCCGGCGGGACCCATTGCACCTGCCCCTCGGCCGCGTCCAGCATCTGTTTCCTTAACCCTTGGTGCTCCACATTCAGGAACCATTGGTCGGTCGCCCGGAAGATGATCGGGTTGCGGCATCTCCAGCAATGGGGGTAGTCGTGTTCAATCCGATCCTCTTTCAAAAGCAGAGGAGTTTGTCGGAGTTTTTCAATAACCGCCGGATTGGCCGCCTGCACCTGTTGACCGTTGAACTCGGCGACCTCTGGGGGAAGCCCGAAAAACTTTCCCTGGGAGTCGACGGGGGCAAGCACCTCCAGGCCGTACTTCTTCCCGGTGGCGAAATCCTCCGCGCCGAAACCGGGAGCGGTGTGGACAAGACCTGTCCCGTCTTCCATCGAGACGTAATCGGCCAGCACCACCTTCCCTTCCCGGAACCCGAACGGATGCCGGTAGACCAGCCCCTCGAGGGCTTCCCCGCGGACGGTCTCCACGATGTGCCCCGAATCAACCGAAGCGCCCAGATCCCTCTGAGCCGACGCCGGCAGTTGAGCCAGCGTCAGCCACCGCTCATGGGGACCAACCTGGCGCCACGCATATTCGAAATCCGGATGGACCGCCACCGCGACGTTGCCCATGAGCGTCCAGGGAGTCGTCGTCCAGATGACCAGATGATCCCCGTGGCGCGCTCCGGCATCTCCCACGGGGAATTTCACGTAGATCGACAGGGAGGTGTGCCGTTCATACTCCACCTCCGCCTCGGCCAGGGCGGTCTCGCAGGACCAGCACCAGTTGACCGGCTTGCGGGCCCGGTAGACGAATCCTTTCTCCACCAGGGCCTTCAAGACCCGCAGGGCGGAGGCCGCATAGCCGGGCTCCAGAGTCAGATACGGATGCTCCCAATCCCCGGTCACTCCCAGCCGTTTGAATTGGTCCCGCTGGATGCCGACGTATTGGAGCGCATAGGCGCGCGCCTTGCGGCGGAAATCCACCACGTCGACCTGGTGCTTGGTGACCTTCAGCTCCCTCATGAGCGCGTACTCGATCGGCAGGCCGTGGCAGTCCCAACCGGGGATGTAATGAGACAGCTTCCCCCGCATCGTCTGATGCCGGACGATCAAATCCTTGAGCACCTTGTTTAAGGCGTGGCCGATGTGGATCTCCCCGTTGGCGTAGGGGGGGCCATCATGGAGGACGAACAGCGGTTTTCCTTTCCGGCGCTCCAGGATCTGACCGTACAGGGAGGATTTATCCCAGCGCTCCAGCAGTTTCGGCTCGCTCTGGGGCAAGTTCCCCTTCATCGGGAAGGAGGTTTTAGGAAGATTGAGTGTTGCTTTGTAGTCCATAGTCCCGTTAACCCGTTTGCCCGTTAACCCGTTTGCCCGTCCGCAGATACCGCCTGAAACCATCCGTCACTTTTCGAGTTTTCTCTGCTTGATCGTAAACCTGTCGGAACTTTTCCCTCGTAATCAGCCGCTGATCAAGGCAAACATACAGACAGGCCTGGACTTCAGAGGCAGAACGACGTGAATAACCCAAGAACTTCATTCTTTCGCCAACGGAGTCGCTGTCAAAAGCCTCGGCAATATTATTCATCACGGATAGTGCCGCACCCGTGATCTGGTCCCGCAGACGAAAATCGCGCGATAGATCATCCGCCTTAGCCAGCTCGTAGATCTGCTGAGCCAGTTTCCTTGCTTCTTGCCAACATTCAAGCACGACTCATGCAAAACCGTTCGTGCTGATCCTGAGCAAAGTCGAAGGGTCGAA
>CAYJTC010000135.1:0-3216 GCA_964372955.1 uncultured Planctomycetia bacterium
TGTTTTCCCTGTTTTCCCTGTTTTCCCTGTTTTCCCTGTTTTCCCTGTTTCCCCTATTTCTCATTTATTCCCATGCCTGACCCTCTTAAGCTCTATCTCAAGGATATCAAGAACATCCCTCTATTGACCCCCCAGGAGGAGATCTCGCTGGCCAAGCGGATCAAGAGGGGGGACGCCGAGGCCCGCCGGAAGATGATCCAGGCGAACCTGCGGCTGGTGATCAGCATCGCCAAGCGGTACAGCTACCTGGGTCTGCCGATCTCCGACTTAATCGAGGAAGGCAACCTGGGGCTGATGCGGGCGGTGGCGAAGTTCAACCCTGGCAAAGGATTCCGTTTTTCCACTTACGCGGCCTGGTGGATCAAGCAGTACGTTTTAAGGGCGATCGCCAACCAGGGCAAAACGATCCGGATCCCGGTCTACATGGTGGACATCATCTCCCGGTACCGGAAGGTCGTGGAGCGCCTCAGCCAGCGGCTGGGCCGCAAGCCGACCTCCAGCGAGGTGGCCCGCTCCATGAAGATGCCGATCCGAAAGATCCGGGAGATCGAGGAGATGCTCCTTCAGCCGGCCAGCCTGGACGCGCCGGTGGGAGAGGAGAGCACCACCGAGTTCATCGACCTGATCGAACAGGCTCAAGGCGGCTCCACCAAGGATAATTTAGCCGAGTTCCTGACCCGGGAACAGGTGGAGGATCTGTTGGGCCGCCTGACCGAAAGGGAACAACAGGTGCTGAAGCTGCGCTACGGTTTCATGGATGGGATCACCTACACCTTGGGCGAAACCGCCAAGCGGCTGGGGATCACACGGGAGCGGGTCCGGCAGATCCAGAATTCGGCCGAGCGCCGGCTCCACCTCTTCCTGGCCAGCCAGGAGCAGAAGACCCCATGAGCCTGGATCTAAAGCGGTTCGTTCGGGATGTGCCCGGCTACCCCAAGCCGGGCATCGTATTCAAGGACCTGACCCCGCTCTGGCAGGACCCGGCCGCCTTCGGTCAAATGGTGGAGGAGCTGACCTCCCACTACCGGTCCGCCCGGATTGAAACGATCGCCGCCATCGAGTCGCGTGGGCTGATCCTGGGGGCGGCGATGGCCTATGAGCTGAAGGCCGGGCTGGTTCCGGTCCGGAAGGCCGGCAAGCTTCCCTGGAACACGGTCAAGGCCTCCTATTCCTTAGAGTACGGATCGGCCACCTCCGAGCTCCACACGGACGCTTTTCTTCCCGGCGCGCGGGTTCTGATCGTGGATGACCTGCTGGCCACCGGAGGAACGGCCGGGGCGGCGGTCAAGCTGGTCCACCAGCTCAAAGGAGAAGTGGCCGGCCTGGCCTTCCTGGTGGAGCTGACCTTCCTGAAGGGAAGAGAGCGCCTCAGGGGATGCCAGGCGGAGGTTTTTTCCTTGATCCAATACAATGAGCCGTAATAGAAGAAGTGCGCCTGGGCCGATTCGAACGGCCGGCAACCTCCTTAGGAGTGAGGTGCTCTATCCATCTGAGCTACAGGCGCCAAGGGTCTGGCACTTTTGTACCGGCACTTTTGTACCGGCACTTTTGTACCTGTGGGCTCAAAAGGTGGTACAAAAGTGCCAGACCCTTATTATACACGGACACACTGACACTGGACACAGGATACGGTTCTTATGATTGACCTGCACACGCACACCTTCTTCAGCGATGGGGAGCTGATCCCTTCGGAGCTGGTCCGGCGGGCTCAAGTGAAAGGGTACCGGGGTTTGGCGATCACCGACCATGTGGACGCCTCCAACGTGGAGTACCTGGTCCCCCGGCTGGTCCGGATCTGCGAGCGGCTCAGCGAACAGACTCCCCTGGTCGTGGTCCCCGGGGTTGAGATCACCCATGTTCCCCCGAAGGATCTCAAGGCGGTGGTCGCCTCCGCCCGCGCGGCCGGCGCCCAGATGGTGGTGGTTCACGGGGAGACCCTGGTGGAGCCGGTGGCTCCCGGAACCAACCGGAAGGCGCTGGAGCTGGAGATCGACATCCTGGCTCATCCAGGTCTGATCACCCGGGAAGAGGCGGCCCTGGCGGCCAAGCGGGGGATCGCTCTGGAATTGTCGGCGCGGCGGGGGCACAGTCTGGCCAATGGGCACGTCGCCCGCATCGCCGCCGAAACCGGCGCCACCCTGGTCCTGAACACCGATACCCATGCTCCGGAAGACCTGCTGACCTGGAGTGAGGCCAAGCGGGTGGCCTTGGGAGCCGGCTTGAAAGCCCGGGAGGTGGAGCGTCTCTACGCCAACTCTAAAAAATTGCTTGACAGCCGTAAAGGGGCGTACTAAACTTACCGAAATTAGGAACTCCTCAGGATCGTTCCGATAGGCAAAGGAGGAGGGACCTAAAAAAGGTCATGGGGGGCCTGGAACGGTTCATGCGGACACCCAGGGTAACGGTAAATGTGGAAGTCGCAGCTCCCCCGACATCGAAGCTAATATTAAGGGAGGGTTAAAACACGATGGGACGATTAATACTCGTGGGACTTCTGGCGTTTGCCGTGGCCCTTACTGGGACCGCATACGCCGAGGTTCAGAACATCAAGGTCAGTGGCGACATCGACATGAAGGCGCTCTCCATCAACAACTACGACCTGAAGCTCAAGCAGAAGAACGAGCCGAAGGCGAACAAAGGAGAAGTCGGAGCGGGCGCCGCCAACACGGCGATCACCAACGACGACGACGTTCGTTTTCTGCTTTCCACAGTCCATCTCACCGTAGCTGCCGATCTGACCGACAACGTTTCCACGTCGGTTCGTCTGGTCAACCAGCGGGTTTGGGATACCAACGCCACCGCCCGAGACATCGTCCGCCTGCGCAATGCCTACGTGGTGCTCAAGGAGTTCCTCTACTCTCCTCTCACCGTCATTGCCGGTCGGCAGGACCTGAATTACGGGACCGGATTCATCGTCGGATCCGGTTTTCTGGCTGACACGAACGGAGACTTCGTGGCGCTGGACACCGGAAACAGCAACACCGCGGTTCACAACACCCTGGGCTCCGAGCACAGCGACTTCAACGCGTACGACGCGATCCGCCTGATCCTGGATTACGCCCCGGTCACGGTGGAGGCGTTGTTCTCCAAGATCAATGAGACCGGCGTGGACGAGGGAGACGAGGATCTCTACGGCTTCCTGGTCAACTACAAGCATGACCAGTGGAACGCCGAGGTGGAACCGTACTGGTTTTTCAAGAATCAGGACGGCACCGG
>CAYJTC010000136.1:0-1947 GCA_964372955.1 uncultured Planctomycetia bacterium
CTGCTCTCGACGCAGGAGGACCACGGTGACCGGGCCGATCCGGGAGCGGATCTTGGCCAGTAAGGGGATCCTCTCTTGATCGGCGCTGAACCAGACCCGGGCCTTGGCTCCCTGGAAAAAGGGGACCGGATAGGCCAGCTCCACGGAGCCCTCCACCGTGGGCCAGGCGCCGATTCTCTTGAGTTCCATCCAACCGGTCCGGACGATCCGGCCGACCAGGTGCCAGTTTTTCCCATCGGCGCTGATCTCCAGAGGAATCTCCTTCCCCACCTCGAAATCCAGGGTGCGGGCGTAGTAAAGCATGCTCAACCCATCCTGGGTGTCGGGCCGGATCGGGACGGTGGCTGTTCTCTTTTTGGGAAGCTGGTGGAAAGCGGTTTTCTTGACCGGGTCAAAGGTGACGGTGCTTTCATGGATCCTCCAGCGTCGTTTGACGTAGGCGTGAAACCGGACAGGCGCCAGGGTTTCGGCGTCAAGAAAACTGTCCATCTCCACCCGGGCCGGATAGAAGGCCTGGAGATATTTGTTGGAGCGGCCTTCGAGATGGACCTTGGCCAATTTCTTCCCCTCCGGCTGAATCGACAGCGTGACGGTTCCCACCGGAACGCCCCACCAGAAGAGCTGATACTCCAGCTTCTCCCCGACGGGCAGCGACTTGGAGGGGGAAGCGATGGCGCCGGGCGCCGCGCCGGAAATCGGCGGCGTCCGCAAAATATGGGCCTGCGCGCATCCGGCCAGAGCACCAACGAGTAAAGTCGGTGTCAGACACCGAGACAGCTTTTTAAAAGGAGCGTAGGTGTCTGACACCGTTTTTCAGTCCGGCGACATGCTCAACGGCGGCCAGCACCTCATCCACCGTCACCGCATCCAGGCAGACGAACCCGATCGGGCAGCGGTGGGCCAGGCAGGGCCGGCAGCCGACATCATGGTGAAGGACCCTGCTGTTGGGGCCGGTCGGCCCCCACCGAATAGGACTCAATCCCCCGCCCCACCGGCCGAAGATCGACACCACCGGGGCGCCGACCGCGCAGGCCAGGTGGACCGGCCCGCTGTCGTTGGAGATCAGGCACCGGACTTTCTTGAAGAGGGCGGCCAGCTCCCCCAGACTCAACGTTCCCAACGCCCGCAGGGCCGGATGCCGCATCCGGCCGATCACCGCCTCTCCGAACTCCACCTCCTCCGGACCGGTCATCACCACCACCCGGGCCCCATACCGCTCGACGAGAAAATCCCCGACCGCGGCGAACCGCTCCGCCGGCCACCGCTTGGAAGGACAGCTGGCCCCCGGATGCAGAGCGATGAGCGGCGCAACTCCATTTGCGCCATGCGCCTTCAGGAAAGTCTCCACCTTCAGCTCCTGCTCCGGCCGGACCGGGACGTGCAGGGTCCGGTCGGTGGAGGAGACCCCGATGAGGCGCAGGAGCTCCAAGTTGTAATCCAGCTCGTGCCGCTCCCCTTCCCTCTTGATGTAGGGAAAGGAATCGGTCAGCAGCCATCCCAGGCGGCGGGCGTACCCGACCCGCCGGCGGATTCCGGCCAGCCAGGTCAGCAGGATCACCCGGTTCGTCGAATGAAGGATAATCGCCGTATCGAAACGGTGCTTCTTTAACTCGCGCGCGAACCGCAGCGTAGCCGGCCAGCTCCGGTAAGCCCCCTCCTTGTCGAATAGGATCACTTCGTTCAGGTCGTGGTTGCCTTCCACCAGCTCCCGGTTCGAGGGCCGCACCATCATCGCCAGGTACGCCTCCGGGAACGCCGCTCTCAGCGCCCGGATCACCGGTGTGGAGAGCACCACATCTCCCACCCGATCCGTCCGGATAATGAGTATGCGCGGTGAATTATTCATGGAAGTGGCCGGTCATGCGGGGCCGGTGGGAGGGTGTAAGGCCACGTCGTTCACGCCGCTCAGTTCAGCTAATAAGTATTTGGGGGTAAAGGTGGGCCGCC
>CAYJTC010000136.1:1957-3195 GCA_964372955.1 uncultured Planctomycetia bacterium
ACAACCACACCCCCCCCCCGTCCGGACGTTTTATTGATTTGGGGGGTTTTTTTTTACTGGTATGTGGCGTTCAACCCGCCGCTTTTCTATGTTTGCCCGGCCACTTCGTTCACGCCTCTCAGTTCAGCTAAGAAGTCTTTGGGGGTAACGATGCGCAGCCTATCGCCGTAAACCAAGCGGCATGCTTTGGCCATATTTTCATCGTCAGAAACCAACAAGTCCATATCAAGCAGATAAACTAGCTGCTGTACATCGAAGGTGTCGGAATGTTTGATGAGGCGATCTTTAAGAACAAAGACATTGAGATATATCCAGGCCGCAATACTCTTAGCGATAGCGTTCGAATATCGGTATATCTGCGGCTTCCTCACAATCTCTTCAGCCTCACAAGGAATGAGGTTTGTTTTCCGTCGCAATACTTCTCTAAATAGCTCTTCAGGAGGTAGTTCGAGGCAGAACTGTTCGAAACTGCGGTCTTTGGGAGAACGTTGGCCATATTTCTCTTCGTAGTATTTTCTAAGAATATCTATGATGCCCTGCCATTCAATTTGATCCTCTTCCTTTCGTTTTTGAACGTAGGGCAAGAGCGGGGGGATTACCGATGGGATTTCCCCCCTTGATATTTCAACCAGGAGTTCTTTCAGCTTCTCTGTGCGACCTGCATCCAAAAATGGACCGCTAAGTTTTTGTAGCAATTCCCCCTCTACTAGAGAGCCGCAGTAGTTCAGCACACGGCCACTACCCATCATTAATCGAAGTAGAAAAGCCGCCTTCTCTACGAGTCGACCCCGTTTTCCAGAATTATTCAAAATGCTAACCAACTCGGCAAATAACTCGATGGAGGGGTAAAGCGAATACCGTCGACTAGAAAATGCCCTCGCGACCAAATCCTTGTCCGCCTCAGGCCATTCGTGGATCGAATGAAAGAAATTGTTATCAAAATAAGTTCGAATACTCATTGGTGAACGCGGGCTAATTTCCTCAACCCTTCCCAATCCCCCCGTATCAGTGCCTCTTTCTTCTTCCTGCTCCATCCCTTGACTTGTCTTTCCCGCTCCAAAGCTTCGACACGGGATTTCACCTGTTTGCTGCTGCGCAATTCTCTTCTCGAGATCATCCGCGTGCCCTGTGTAGTACGAGCCATCAGAACAACGCAGGATATGGACCCAGAAAGCCATCTTCTTTACACGACTCATGCAAAACCGTTCGTGCTGATCCTGAGCAAAGTCGAAGGGTCG
>CAYJTC010000137.1:0-3124 GCA_964372955.1 uncultured Planctomycetia bacterium
GTGTGGCCGGTGAGGGTGCGAGGATCTTTTCCGGTGGCCACCTCCCAGAGGCGGAGGGTCCCATCTTCGCCGGCTGAGGCCAAGGTCGCGCCATCCGGGCTGAAGGCAACGGACAAAACCGAGTCGGTGTGGCCGGTGAGGGTGCGGGGGGAGATTCTTTGGGGGAGGAAGAAGCCGCTTGTCGGCGGCTTCCTCTCAAGGAGCTGGCGTTGCAGGTGGAGGACCTGCGCCTCTTCCAAAGGAGCATAGGCCGGAACCTCCGGATCCTTCTGACTCATCAGCCAGCCGGATAAAGCGGCCAATTCTGTGTCGTCGGTTGGCCAACCCTTGGGTTGCCGTCCGAAAATCTGCATAAACTGGACGAGCCGCTGGAGCTTGGTATTCTGACGGGAGAATTCTCTGCGGCCTGCAACGATAAGCGAACGGTCCTTCGCTAGCTGCTCAAGGGCCTTCTCCAATTTATCCTGCTCTTCAAGGCCAGCAGATTTTGGAGCTTGAGCAAGCCAGCCGACTAGGGCAACAAGCCGCTGGTCACTATATAACGGGGCCGGCATCGAAATGGGAACTTGATCTGCCCCTGACCACCGTTGCCAGCTTAAACTCTCCTGAAGGGCTCCGCGTAGGCTGGAGTCCGGCTGCGGGAGAAGTTTCCCCAGCGCATCAAGGTATTCCTCCCAGCTTCCACTGGTAGCCAATCGGTACAGTTGAGTTGTAAGACTTTTGGATAACTGCCCTGGGAGTCTCCCTTGTGGGAAAGCAGATGCGACAATTTCCCTTACTTGATCGTCGGTTAGGAGTGATTTTTTTCCTAAAGCGGCCGCCTGGATCGCCTTGATCCCAGCATCCTTCTCTTTTGCGAAAGCCTCAAGCAGGGGCGAAAGAACGCGCTTGACTTCATTGGATGAAAAGCGCGCTACTTTCTTAGCTGCTTCCCTTCTCTGATCCGCCTGCGGGGCGGTCAGCACAACCCTCAAGGCGCGAAGCTCCGCTTCCGGAGAGGGATCGATCTCGACGTTTAACTTCGCTTTGGTTAGAGCTGCCCGCACCGTCTCCGGCTCTCCTTCTTTGACCGGGGCATAGGCCTTTAAGACGAGGTCGACCAGGTTGACCGGTTCATCCGGGCGTTGGGCCAGGAAGCCCGCGGCCGCCAGGGTCATCCGCATGTCCGGCGGCTCGAAGAGCTCCCCATCCCGATACAGGGGCCGCAACACGTTGGCAGCTTGGGCCACCTTACGAATGGCATCCTCGGCAATCTGCGGATGATCCTTGCGAAGGATCGCCACCTCATCATCCTCGGAGAGGTACCGGTACTTACGAATGCTGAAGCGGTCCACGAATTCTCCAGAAAGATCGTACACCTCGTAGGGCGGCCGGGGCGGGTTCATGTTGAGCGCAATGATCGCCTCCTCCGGGAGGACAAAATCCTCCCCGCTGGCCAGAAGAACCCGGCGTTCCTGCAGGAGGTCGTTGAAGGCAGCCAATGTCCCGGGCCTGGCTTTATTCCCCTCATCCCAGACGACGATCGGAGGGCCCTCGGCCAGAACCTTATCCGGACGCAGGTACGCCAAGGGGAGGGAGTCGCGCCAGCGGGTCTGGCCGCCGGAGTACCAGCGGATCACCAACATGTCCCGAATCTTGAAATCCTCGCTCATCCCCAGAACGATGAGGTTTCGGCGCAGGAGCTTGGCCAGAACCTCCATGAAATAATTCTTTCCGGTCCCGGCATCGCCGATGTTCAGAATGTTGTCTCCCAAGGCAACGTCCTTCAAGAGATCCTCGAGTAGCCAGAGGTTCTCAGGGGATTCTGCAAAGAGGGTCTGAGGGATCAGAACCCCTGTGCCTGGAGAAAGGGGGATCCGCACATCGGCAGGCCAGTGAGGATAGGTAAGAAATTCCCTGGTCAAGCGGCCCACTTGCTGGGTCACGACTTGCGGCAACCCCACCGGTTGGCGGGGAGCTGGCCAGGCCTGCTTTGCAGGCCAGTTGGCTGGTTTGAAAACCCGCTCCAGCAGGGCCCGAATATGCGCCTCGGTCCCTTCCCCATGAACAGAGTCATCCAGCCAGTAGGCCTTCAGGAAGATGTCCGGAATCCGGGACAGATCCTGAGGAAACATGCCTAGATGGCGGATCACGCGCACCAATGCGCGGGTCGTCACGATGAATGGAGCTTGCCCCTCCCGGGCATCCTCCCGCAGCAGGTTAGCAAACCGCACGAGCCCTTCGATGACGTCATCCGAGACAACCCAACTTCCATTGGATAATTGGCGCCGGCGTTCCCCCTGGAGGACCTGCCTTTCATGCTCCACAAACTGGGCGAACTCCGGATTGTCGGTCCTTCCATCAGCCAATTTCGGGCGAGGGTAATCCATCGGCAGCTTGGTGAATCGGGTCAGAAATTCTCCAGGGAGTTCCCGTCCTTTATAGCCGGTCTGATAGGCCACCGACCCTTCAGGGGGGTTGATTGCTCCGATGAATCGGGCATTGGGATGAAAGCGGGCGACTCGGTCGTGAAGGGCTTTCTGCCGGCTTTGCAAGGGATCGTTCAACTCCGCCAAGACACCCCCAGAGGCTCGGTTGACTTCGGAAAGAATGATGGCATCCCCGAGCTCACCGCCCTCAATAATGTCGGTCGGAGACCAGCCGGTTTCGTCTGGCACTGTTTCTCCAAAGGAGAGGCGCTCGGTTAAATCCGACTTCTTGAGATTCTCGTTGAAGGTGATCACCCTGGTCCGGGTCTGTCGGGCATAATCGAGGACCTGTGCTTTGAGCTTCGGATCGGCGATCTGGGCGGCCTTGCCTCGAAGCCACCCTCTGTAGATCTCCCACAGGTAGCGCACATAGAGGCTCTTTCCGATGCCTGCCTCACCAATCAAGAGGAGATTGCTTCTGTTTTTCGGGGGCATCCGGAGGATGTCCCACATCGCCCTGAGCTTCCCCAATGTCCAGTCGGAAAGGAGGACTCGCGGCTCCTGAGGCAGATCGATCCGAATCCCATCCACTTCAAACCAGGCCCGATTACGTCGATGGTGAAACTTAAGCTCCGCCGCTCCTGGCCGCCCTTGGTACGGATGAAGCCGCGGGAATTCCAGAGGGAGCCCATCTTCCTCCTCCAAGCCGGCCTGGG
>CAYJTC010000138.1:0-3112 GCA_964372955.1 uncultured Planctomycetia bacterium
ACCCTTCGACTTTGCTCAGGATCAGCACGAACGGTTTTGCATGAGTCGTGTAACCTCTCCCCGAGGGCCCGGACTCTGGAGGGGCGGGGTCACCGGCCCATCCCCCGGATCGCCAGCCCCACGGCCACTCCTAAAGCGACCCCGGACTTCTGAAGCGACTCCGAATCGGCCGGGCTGCTTAATCCGGCAGTCGGATTCCAGATCTCCGCCGGAAGCCCGGCAGCCTCCTGGACCCATTCCTTAAAACCAGCCAGCCGGGCCGATCCGCCAGTCAGGAAAATCCGTCCCACCCCCCGGCCGAACTGGTTTTCATAGAAATCGAAGGAGACCCGGCATTGGGAGGACCACTCCTCCCAGGAGGACTGCAGCGCCTGGCGAACCTCCTGCGCTCGATCCTCCGGCTCGCATTTGAGCCGCTCCGCCGCCGCGGAATCCAACTGCAGGAGCTGAGCCAACGCCTGGGTGAACGTCTCGCCCCCCAGACCGATTTCGCGGGTGAACTGCAGCTGGGTCCCGGCCATGAAATTCAGCAGCGTGCCCCGGGCCCCCACCTGGATCAAGACCGCGGTCTCCGACCCGGAGGCCGGATGGTTCTTCTCCCACGCGTTGGCCAACGCCACCATCTCCAAATCCACCACCGCAGGCGTGACCCCGGCCGACTGAAGAAGCTCCAGATAGCCGTTGACCAGATCCCTCCGGGCGGCGGCCAGCAAAACCTCCATCCGACCGCCGGACCGCTCCCCTAAGATCACCGAATCGAAGAACACCTCCTCCAGCTTGAACGGGATGTATTTTTCGGATTCAAAGTTGAGGGCTGTCTTGAACTCCTGGGGAGTCATCTTGGGGATCACGACCGAACGCAGGACCGTGCCCGGCCCTCCGACCCCGGTCACCACCGGACCGGTATCCGATTCCAGGGCCTGCATCACCTCTTGAATCGCCTTGGTCTTCTGGGCGGGGGCCGCTCCAGGCGCAAGGGGAACGGCTGAAAACCGTTCCAGGGCCGCCGCTGCCCCTTTCCGGGCCAGCTTGACCCCTTTCACTGAATGGGAACCGACGTCCAGGCCGATACAGGCAGAGACTCCTTGGACCCACTTCGTCAAGGAGGGAAAACGGGCGAGAACCGACTGAATCCTCTTTTGAAGGTCAATGGCAACGGGAGACATTAAAGGATTCTACTACAGAAAAAAACAGAGGCACAGAGAAACTTTTTTGAGCTTCCTCTGCGCCCCTGCTTCAACTCGCAACTCGCAATTCGCAATTCGAAATTGCTTTAATAGGCCAAGCCTTTGTCCTCCCCGGTCTTCCTGATCCCTCCGGGTGTGGGAACGCCCCCGCGGGGCAATTCCCTCTTCGGGGGAACCGGCTTGATCTCCTTCTTCAGATCCGGCTGCCGCTTCGGCGGCTCCTTCTTCTCCTCCTTGCCCACGATCCGGACCGAATCCACCCCCATGAACAGCCGTCCCGACAGGAGCTTCCCCTTCAGGAACCCCTGCGTGTCCCCCAGCAGGAACCCGGTCTTCGGAGTGTCAAAATGAGCCACCAGATCCGGCAGCCCGTCCCCATTGACATCCTCCGGCTTGACCATCCCGGCCAGCAGACTCTTCTCGTCCCCGGTCCGGCCAAATGTCAGAGACGCCCGGTCCACCAGCTTCGGCGCGTCAAAGTCCGCCCTGGAGAGGATCGCTACCGGAACGTTCCCCTTCGACTTCATGTTGATCGAGTTGGGAACACCGCCCGGCTTGATGTCGATCGGAACCATCAGGACCGGCGGCTCCCGAACCAGCCCGTACCGAAGGAGCATCACCTCGGAGTGGCCGAGGTCGCCGGGACTGCTTTTGGAATCCCCCACGACGTACAGCTCCTTGCCGGCCACCTGAACGCCGTAGGGGACGTCATCGTTGGGACCCCCATGGTAAGCGACCGACAGCACCTCTCCCTTCTCCGCATCCACCTCCAGGAGAAAGGCATCCTTGCCTCCCCCCCCGACCCAGCCGGTGGTGTATCCCACGGCGTAGAGCCGGTTGTCGGCCACCGCCAGCCCCATGGGAACCTCATCCTTCGCGCCGCCCCACTGTTTGCTCCAGAGGAGGTTTCCGGCCTCATCGTACTTGAGGAGCAGCAGGTCGTACGTGAAGACCCCATCGGCGCCGACCTCCCGGGCGCAGACCACATACAGAAACTGCCCGGACGCCACGCACCGGATCATCGCGCCGGAATTCTGGTAGATCGGCTCCGCCGATTCCCGGGCCCACAGGACGTTCCCGTTCGGATCCAGCTTCCAGAGGCCCGCATGCGGCCGGATCGGGTTCTTCAACCCCAGCCAGGACTTCAGCCCCTGCCAGTGGGTGTAGCCCGCGATGTAGATGGAACCGTCGTGGGCGATTACCGAATCCCCCTGGCTCCAGGCATTCCACTCCTCCCTGACCAACACCTTTTTCCAGAGAACGTTCCCTGCGGTGTCGAACTTGGCCGCCACCGCGGTGTTGTCGCTGCCGTTCCACTGCCCCCGGCCTGTCGCGTAGAGAAAGGTCTGCCCCCCCTCCACCGCGGCGGTCACCGCCATGAAAGTCTCAATCCCGTTGTAGGGGAAGAAGAGCGGCTTGGCAATCCAAAGCGCTCCTCCCGCCGCTGGGCCGGTCGGTCCATTCAACGGAAACTTCGCCAGGACCGACTTGCCCTCCTTTCCACCAACCGAATCGGTGGTTAAAAAACTTCGCCCCGCGCAGTAGAGCCCTTCGTGGGTCACGGCGACGCCAGGGAAGGACTCGTCGTTCCACCATCCCGACATCTTCTGGTTGGGCCAGCGAAAGGCCCAGTCGGGAGAGGTCCCGGTGGGGATCGTGTAGCAGCCAACCAATGCCTGGCCTCCGTAAAGGGACAAATCCGCACCGGAAAGGTACAGCTTCGTCCCGCTGACGGCGATCCCCATCCCATCCTGCGCCGCTCCCTGGTCTCCGGCTCCTCCGAAGTAGATCGCCTCCTTGAACTCCGGCCCTTTCGGTTCCTCCGCGAACAGACCTGCCGCGGCCGAGAGCCACCCGGCAACCGCGATCATTCCTAAAAGGAATACCCCTGTTTTTCTCATCGAATCTGCCCTCCCGTTATGACG
>CAYJTC010000139.1:0-1126 GCA_964372955.1 uncultured Planctomycetia bacterium
TTTGAACTCCCGGAAGGATTTGAAACCTTCGGGGCCTTGCTGAAGAACTCCAAGGAGTAGGGGGACGTCCTAAAAAGGGACAGCCCAGTAAGGAAGGGAAACCTTCAGGCCCCTGCGAGGAATCTTCTGATTTGATCGTGGTTGCCGGCAAGAAGCGCGGTGCAGATCTGCTTCTCCCTGGCGCGGTCAGATCTTCTCTTTCCTGACCCTGTCGATCAAGGCGGCCGTGACTTTCTCCCGCGTCTCTTTCTCTTGGGCCAGGAGCTTATCGAGTTTCCGGTACTCCTTTTGACTGTAACCCGTGTATTCAAACAAAGGACTCCAGCCGGCCCAGGTACTTGAATAAATATACAAAATAGTATATTATATAAAGTGTGATCGACCTTCGGCAGCTTCAGGAACAGGCTCAGGCGCAGGGGGTCCATCTCCAGCTGGTGCTCAAGGAGTGGATCCACCTGCTGGTGCTGGACTACCTCTCCCGCAAAGGGGCGTTCTCCGGGCTGGTCTTTCAGGGGGGAACGGCGCTTCGTCTGGCCTACCAGGGGCTCCGGTACTCCGAAGATCTGGACTTTGTTCTCAGAAAGGGAAACAGCACTTTTTTCAGCCGTCTCCCGGAAACTCTGAAGCACCTCCCTTCGGCGCTGGCGCCCTACCCGGTTTTTGGCGGTCCGATCCGGCTGAAGGAACAGAAGGGCACCCCGACCTTCCGGCGGTTTACTCTGACGATCCCGATGGAGGGGCTGCGCCTCGCCGACCGGACGAACATCGAGGTCGCCCGCGTCCCCTCCTATGAGAATGAGCCCCGGATCCTCCGCCACGCGGAGATCCCGATTGGCCCCGCTGTCCAGGTGGAAAGCCCCAGGGAAATCTTCAGCGACAAGCTCATCGCCTTTGGGGGCAGGGCGTACGTGAAGGGAAGGGATCTGTGGGATCTGAATTTTCTGTCGCAGACGCTCGGGGTGGCGGTGGACGAGCCCGTGAAACGGATGGGGCGGAAAAAGCTTTTGGATTATCGCTTCAGCCGCGCCGGCTTCAAATCCCGGTTTGACGCCAACCTGCGCCTCCTGAAGAGCCGGGGGGATGCCCTCCTGGCCGCCGAGATGGACCGTTTCCTGCCGGCTCCTCA
>CAYJTC010000139.1:1226-3003 GCA_964372955.1 uncultured Planctomycetia bacterium
CCCAGCTACGTCTCCCTGGAGTCAGCGCTGGCCCAGCATGGGGCCCTCAGCCAAATCCCCTATACCCTGACCTGCGTCAGCTCCCGGCTGCCTTGGCGCCTGAGCACCTCCTTCGGCCGGGTGGAATACCGTCAAATCAAGAAATCTTATTTCTTCGGGCTGATCCGCCAGGAGGGATACCTCATGGCGGAGCCGGAGAAGGCGCTGATAGACTTCATCTACTTGAGCAAACGAAGGGATATCCGCAGCTTTCTGTCAGGGCTTCGTTGGGAGCGGCTGCGGCTGCAGAAATTGAGGTCCTATGCTCGAAGGATGCAAGTGGACCTCTCCGCGGCTCAACCCGGCAGGCGGGCTTGGAGGAGCTGGTCGAGGGAGTCGAGGGAGAAGGGCTTGGTGAGGTAGGCGGCGGCGCGGCTTGCCGGTTATTTTAAGGGCCGATGATATCGAGTAAACCTTCGGTGACGCGATTCAGATCTTCTTCCTCAAGGTGAGCCAACTTATGCCCCAAACGTTCGGTCGAGAGGGTTCGAATTTGACTGATCTTGACCCACGAAGGTTTTGAGAGCTTTCGTTCCGGGATGGGACACGTAAGGGGGAATCCGGCCCTCTGAGGTTGGCTGGTAATGGCCAGAGCGATCACGGTGCCCGAGTGGGTATTGAAGACCTCATGGCTGAGGACAAGAACCGGGCGGCGCCCCGCCTGCTCTCTTCCACGAGTGGGTTCCAGATCCGCCCAGTAGATATCGCCCCTTAATATTCGGGCCATTCTTCTCCGGAGAAAGTTTCCTCAGCCAACGCTCGCTCTTCTTTCGGATTCAGTTTCTTAACTTCTTCTGCAAGCCGGGTGTGCTTCCAGTGCTCGACCTTCTCCCGAAGGGCGACTTGAATGGCCTGGCTTCGGGAGGCAAAGCGCCTCTGGGCCACCCACTGATCCACCAGTCGGAGCAATTGGGATTCTAGACTAATCGCTACCTTGGCTGTTGCCATGGTTCCACCTCCCCTCCGGTATTCTAGTTTATCATACCAGTCATCTCCCGCAGGGACTTTTTTCATCATCCCGCCTCTGGGGAAACGCTTCGGTTTTGGTTAAGAAGTAAGGTGGGGAGAGAGGAGGCGGGTGAGGGCTTCGAGGGAGAAGGGCTTGGTGAGGTAGGCGGCGGCGCCCAGCCCTAAGGCCAAGTCGGCGACGTTGCGATCGGTGACGGCGGTGAGCACGATGAATTTGGCGAGGCTCTTGGCCAACTTGGCCCGGCGCAAGACCTCCATCCCGGTGATGCCTTCCTTCAGGCGCATGTCCAGCAGGACCAGGTCCGGCTTCTCGGTCTTCAGGAGCTCCAGCCCCTTCTCGCCGGTGGCGGCGGTGGAGACGGTTAGCCCCCGGCTTTCCAGGTAGGTTTTCAAGGAGGCGGTGACTTCCTCCTCATCCTCCACGATGAGGATCCGCGGGCTAGCGGCGGCCATTGACGGATTGGATGACCTCTTCCAGGTCCTCCACCCGGACCGGCTTGTGAATCACCATCGTGGCTCCCAGCTTCTGGCATTTATCCTCCAGGCCGGTGTCGCTCATGCCGGTCACCACCACGGTGATCAGCTCCGGCGCCAGGTCCTTCACCTGCTTCATGATGTCGAAGCCGGAGAGCCCTTTCATCTTCAGGTCCAGCAGCATCAGCTGCGGCTTGCAGGCCTTGATCAGGGCCAGGGCCTCGTAGCCCCCCTTGGCGGTCAGCACCTCATGCCCGCGGGCGGTGAAGTAATACTCCATCCCCTCCAGGGCGTC
>CAYJTC010000140.1:0-2995 GCA_964372955.1 uncultured Planctomycetia bacterium
GAACGGCCTTGCCGAAGGGCTCAGGGTGAACGGCTCAGATTGCATGACTCGTGATTCAAGGTCTTCAAATCGTCGGATTCGCATTTATTCAAACGGGCTAACCGGACAACGGGTTAACCGGCCAACTGTTCTATCACCTGAGTCACCAGCCGCGTCAGTTTGGGCTCCGCTTCCCTTGCGATCTTAAGAATTTCCTCCAAGAGGGCCGGCTTGAGGGTCTCCGGAACGCACAGGTCGGTGACACAGCTTAACCCCAGCACCCGCATCCCGCCGTGCGCTGCCGCCAGCACCTCCGGGACGGTGGACATCCCCACCGCGTCGGCCCCGATGGCGCGCAGGAACCGGTACTCCGCCTTTGTTTCCAGATTCGGCCCGGTCACCGCCACATAAACACCCCGATGCAGGCGGATCCCAGCCTCCCGGGCAACCTGCTCCGCCAGGCTGATCAGCTTCTCGTCGTACGGGGCCGACAGGTCCGGGAACCGGACGCCGAGCCGCTCGTCGTTGGGCCCGATCAAGGGGTTGACCCCCATCAGGTTGATATGGTCGGCGATCGCCATCAGGTCCCCGGCCGCGTACTGCGGGTTCATTCCCCCCGCGGCGTTGGAAACGATCAAGGTGTCGGCCCCCAGCGCCCGCATCACCCGGACCGGATAGGCCACCTCCTGGGCCGAGTACCCTTCATAGACGTGGAACCGGCCTTCCATCACCACCACCGGCTTGCCGCCGATCCGGCCGAAGACCATCTGGCCCTTGTGCCCTTCTACCGTGGATCGGGGAAAATGGGGGATCGTCTCGTAGGAAATCGCCTGCGCCTGCTGGATCTTCTCCCCTAAGCCGCCTAAGCCGGTCCCCAGGATCACCCCGATCCGGGGCTGGGCCGGCACACTCTTTCGAATCGCCCGGACCGTTTCCTGAAGCTGGTCCCATAAAGACAGTTGCGAATTGCGAGTTGCGAGTTGCGAATTTAATTCGAGATTCGAGGCTCGAGATTCGAGATTCATCACCGCAGCCTAAAGCTCAGATCCATCAGGGTTCGAACGAGGAAATACTGGGCCGCCTTCAGGATCAGCAAGGCCACAATCGGGGAAAGATCCACCGGCCCCAGCGGAGGAATCACCCGCCGAAGAGGGGCCAGCACCGGATCAGTCAGCCGCATGAGGAACTGGACGATCGGGTTGAACGGGTCCGGGTTCACCCAGCTGATCAGACACCGGACGATCAGGATCCACCAGTAAATCTCAAACAGGGAGTTGAGCAGCTGCGCCAACGTGGCCACCAGGTTTCCCAAGATAAACATGGCTAGAATTCCAATCGCGAATCGCGAATTGCGAATCGCGAATTGAAATCTTTAAATTCGAGACTCGAGATTCGAGATTCAAAATTCATCCTACCCCTCCCTGACTGAGCCGTCTGGCTCGTTGGGCGGCGGCCCGGATTCCGGCCCGGAGGATCCGGCCCAATCCCGCCTCTTCAAAAACCCGGAAAGCCGCCTCGGTCGTTCCCCCCTTGGAAGTCACCCGAGCCCGCAAAACCTTCGGGGCCTCCTTCGAAGCCATGGCCAGCGCCGCCGCGCCCCGGGCGGTCTGAAGAACCAGCCGCCGGGCCGTCTGCCGGGAGAGTCCCAGGCGGGTCCCCGCCGTGATCATCTGCTCCATCAGGAAGAAGAAATAGGCCGGACCGGATCCGCTGACTGCTGTCACGGCATCGAGCCACTGCTCCGGGATGAGGACTGTTTCTCCGACACAGCGAAAGAGCTTCTCGGCCGTTCGAAGGTCCTGCCGGCCGGCAGAGCGCCCCCGAGCCAGTGCGGCCATCCCGGCCCCCACCAGAGCCGGGGTGTTGGGCATCACCCGGACCACCCGGGCCAATCGGCCTGCCTTGCGTTCAATCCACCGGATGGGGATCCCAGCAGCGATCGAGACCAGCAAAGAGCGACGAGTCAAGACTGGCCGAATCTCTTTGAGCGCTTCTTCCATCTGTTGAGGTTTGACTGCCAGCAGAAGAACCGGGGCTTTCGCCACCTCCCGGTTGGAACCAGCCGCCTGGATTCCAAAAGAGCGGGCCACCCGGCCCAGCTTCTTCCGGTCCGAATCCCAGGCGACGATCCGGCCCGGCGGAACCAGGCGAGCCTTGAGCATCCCGCGGATGAGGGCGGCCCCCATGTTCCCGCAGCCGATCACGCCGATCCTGTTCATTGGAAAATCGCGGTCCCGACCCGCACCATCGTCGCTCCTTCCTCCACCGCCACCTCAAAGTCCTGGCTCATGCCCATGGATAAGTGCAGGGATGAGTCGTGGGTCTTGGGTCTTGAGTGAAAAAGCCGACCCTCTAAATCATCCCGGATCTGCCGTAACTGCCGGAAGAAGGGGCGGGAATCCTCCGGATTCTGGCTAAAGGGAGCCATGGTCATCAGCCCGGTCCATTTCAAATGCTTGGTTTTAAAAATCGCCTCGGCTAGCCCAGCGGCTTCCTCCGGCTGACAGCCGTGCTGGGTCGCCTCTCCGGAGACATTCACCTGGATGAGAACTTCCAACTCCCGCTCGTCCTGAGCTTGTCGAAGGACGCTGCGTCGGGCGGCCGCCTGCCGATCCAACGCTTCGATCAGCTCCGGCGAATCGATCGAATGGATGCAGTCGAACAGCTCAACCGCCAGCTTGGCCTTGTTGCGCTGAAGATGCCCGATCAAATGCCATTGGGGTTGGGGACTGTCCCCGGAGGGCACTGTCCCCAAGAGCGCCTGTTTCTGCCTGGCCTCCTGGACCCGGTTCTCTCCGACCTCCCGGACCCCGCAGGTAATCGCCTCCCGGATCCGATCCGCCGGAACTCCTTTGGTCACGGTGATTAAGCGTACGTCCGCGGGATTCCGGCCGGCCCGCCGGGCCGCGGCGGCGATCCGCTCCCGCACCCGCCGCAGATTTTCTTCGACGCCGGGATGAACCATTGGTAGAACTCAGGCGCCGGTGGCCATCGCTGGCTCCGGTTTCCAGTGTCC
>CAYJTC010000141.1:0-1086 GCA_964372955.1 uncultured Planctomycetia bacterium
GGACCGCCCCGGCCTCTTTCGCCGCATCCCACGCGTGATCCAATGCGCTCGCCGCAAACAGGAAACCGACTCTGGTTTCTTCCGGCAGGGGAACCCCGTCCTCATCCACAAGCCGGCCGGCCGTCCAGAATTCCTTCATCGCGTCATAAAAAAGACCGGAAGGAGGGTGCGCCAAAAGGTAAACAAGGGCTTCATCCGGAGTCCGAAACTTCTCCTCCGCCCCGGCGGCGGACAGCGGAGCCGTTTTCTTCAAGAGCAGGTTGTCCGCCAGGTCAACCGGCTCATTGCCGGCCGGACGGATCAGGACCTCGCGCCCGCCGGGGATCAGTTCTAGGACGATCCCTCCATATTCGACGGGGCCCGGGGCCCCCTCGGCAGCCACCGTTCCAACCGGTTTCCAGGTATCCGGGTCTTCCTTTTGGTGGAGCCGGATGTAGACCCGGTCAAGTTCACCGACCGCCTGGCTGGCCACCCTCAGGAACCAATCCCCTCCATCCTTGCCTCTGGTGAAGAGGCGCAGGCCGCCGACCTCCCTGTCCCCGATCATGTCGAGCCAGGAAAACCGCACCCCCTCAGGAGGAATCCGCGCGAACGGCCCTTCCCGTCCGTCAAAGAACCGCACAACGTCCCCGGCCTTCCCCTTCGCCTTGACCGCCTCCAGCAAATCCCCAAGGTCAACCGGCTGCGCCTTCCCCGATTTTTTCTTCTTCCCCTCCCCTTTCTCCTCCGCCCCGGCGGCAGTCCTCCATTCCCTAAGCCAAGGAGCGAATAGTTCGTGTGCGAGCACCGGAAAATAGCTCAAGAAGGTGCTCGGAGCGAGCCCCACCAACGGCTGCCCCTCCGGTGAAACACGCTGCCTCCCTCTCGGAGATTTAGGGAGCCGGTCCGAAAGGGCCCGATCCAGGAAATAGAGCGCCAACCCCTCCATCGTCCGAACCGCCTTCCCCTTCGCCATCTTGCGCAAATCGGCCCCCCAGCGGCGCGCGTAATTTCTTGCCGGCTTTAGCGTCTTCTCTGTGCCGTCCGGAGGTTCACCCGCGTGATCCAACGCGCTGGCCGCTCGCTCAAGCCCCTGACCGCTCACGA
>CAYJTC010000141.1:1186-2881 GCA_964372955.1 uncultured Planctomycetia bacterium
TCCAGCGCCGATCCTTCAGGTACTTTCTCACCCGCGTGATCCAACGCGCTGGCCGCTCGCTCAAGCCCCTGACCGCTCACGACCCCATAGCCCTCGTACGCCACCGCAAGTAGTTTCGCCCAATCAAGGAGCTTCACCCCCGCCGGCCGACCCGGATGCTCCAGTAAAACCCTCAACGCCTTCGCCTCCCCATCCGCACTCAGCCCGGCCGGAGGAGCGGGAATCGCGCCCCGCAGCCACGCCAGATCCAGCGCCGATCCTTCAGGTACTTTCTCACCCGCGTGATCCAACGCGCTGGCCGAAAACATAAAATTGATTATGGATTCTTTCGGCCGAGGGGCCCCCTTCTCATCCACCAGCCGTCCAGATGCCTCCAACACCTTCATCGCATCATAAAAAAGCCCGGAAGGAGGGTGCGCCAGAAGGTAACCCAGGGCTTCGACCGGAATCCGGAACTTCTCCTCCGCCCCGGCGGCGATATGCGGAGAAACGGTCATCACCTCCTCGGAAACCTCGATGATGAGACTCCCTCCCGGAGGATAAGAGTATTTGGCGGCGGCCTCCCGGACGTATTCCCCAAGTTTTCCGGCATCCAGAGAACCTTTGGAGACCCGGCGCGTCCCCCCAGGGGTCGGAACCACCACCGTCCCGCCATTCTCAAGGAACTGCTCGGCAACCTCGACCGCGCGGCGCGTCTGGAGTTTTCTCTCCCCCTCCTCCGCCCCGGCGGTGAGAGAGTTAGCCAATTTAGGTTCGGCATCACTCTCCAAGCCGGCTTGGACGCGGAGCGCATAGGCGGAGTTGGGCAGAGAAAGAATGAGGCTTAAGAAAACCGCTAAGGTTCTCGGCGGAAGGGATTTACGTCTCATGGGAGTGCATACATCAAGGTTACCCGGCGGGAGGCTTAAAAATCAAGGTGTAAATATAGATATTATTACTACTAACCTAAACCCGAACGCGCCCCTGTACGGTACGAAGGACACCTGCCGCCAGCCGAATCGCTTCTACAGCATGAGTGCGGGACGGCAAACCTCTCGAGAGACTTCCAGCCACAGCATCGGGATATCGGGTCGGAATATAGTACTGGTCGAGTATCTTGCAAGCATGACTCAGATTGCGACCCCTCAGCTTCTCACCCACACAGTGATGCAGGAGTGACACAAACTGAAGCCAATGGGAAGACCGCGCCTCAGGCGGCACGATACAGGACTCGCCCCTTCTTCAAAACCTCGTCGGCGGCGAATCCCCTCCCGCTCAGCATTTCTTCCCATTCTTTTGGGGTGTAGACCAGGATGTCCACGCCGACATGGGCATGATGCAGAAGAGCGACTTCGCGAAGACGATCTATAAACGGTTTTGAGGTTCGTTTGATGACGACAAGATCAATATCGCTGGTGGGTTTCGTTTTCCCGCGCGCGAGAGATCCGAAGAGGATGATCGCTTCAGGATGGTAGTTTCTCTTCAGATCGCGGACAACGCCATTCAATTCTTTTTTAAGATTCGCGGTAGTCATAGCACTCTCAAGGATAGCGCATTTTTAGTGGTTCAGGTCGGAGAGTTTGCGGAGGGCGGCGCGGCCGGTTTCGGTGATCTGCTCCGGCTTCTTGCCGTAGACCGCTTCCCAGCTTCCCACCATAGGACCGGGCGGCTCGTTCCGGCTGACCACCGCCGGCAGGTCGGCTTGACGCTGAGGAG
>CAYJTC010000142.1:0-2715 GCA_964372955.1 uncultured Planctomycetia bacterium
TGAACGGCCTTGCCGAAGGGCTCAGGGTGAACGGCTCAGATTGCATGACTCGTGTTCTTTACCTTTTCTGTTCCGTCCGTCCTTCGACAAGCCTGTCCTGAGCGACGTTCGTCCTTCGACTATGCTCAGGACGAACGGGCGTCTTAACTATCTTAACAACACTGGCCAGCTCCAAAGCGAGAATGCCGGATGATCGGCGCGACCCCGGTTCGGGGGATTCCCGGAGCGCACATCCGCAGGCCGCGCGGGCACGGATCGCCGGCGAGCCCCACTGCAGGCGAGAGCGCGGCCGAGGACAGAGCGAGACGGCCTCGCCGGGGCCGACGAACGATGCGCGGAGGGAACCCCCGGACCGGGGTCGAAGCAACGACTAGCCACGGAGCACCTTCACCGCCGCGGCGTAGACTTGATCGGCGGAGAGCCAGTTCATGCACTCGTGGCCGTACGGGCACAGGGCCCGCTCGCAGGGGGCGCAGATCAGCGAAAGCCGGGCCACCGCCGAGCGTGGATTCCGGGGGCCGTATTTTTTCTCGTCGGTGGGCCCGAAGATCGCCACCGTCGGGACCCCCATCGCCTCCGCCGCGTGGAGGCAGGCGCTGTCGTTGGTGATCACCAAGCGGCTTTCGGCCAGCAGAGCGGCTAGCTGAGAAATCGTAGTCTGCCCCGCCAGGTTCTTGGCCAAGGAGATCATGGATCTGCGGACCGTTTCGGCGATCTCCCGCTCGGACGGATCTCCGACCAAAAGAACCTGGGCCTTCTCCTCTTGAATCAGCCGGTCGGCCACCGCGGCGAACCGGTCGGCCGGCCACCTCTTCAGGTGACTGCGGGAACCGGGGACCATCACCACCACTGGCTTGCCCGGTTCCAGCCAGGCCCGCGCTTGCGCTTTCTCCACCTCCCCGAAAGGAAGTGGGGAGGTCCCATTGGCCGGCGGGATCCCCAACGGCTCAAGCAGGGCCAGATGCTGGTCCGCCCGGTGCAGGCCGTTTCCGAATCGCCGGCGCAGGATCGGCGTGCGGCGGGCTCCGGGGAGAAACAGCGGAATCAGGGAATGCCGGAAATCAATCACCCAGGAGTAACGCTGGAGGGCCAGACGAGCGATGAGCCCGGCCTGCTTCCAGAGCAGACTCTCTTTCTCCCAAAGCCAGATTTTCCGGAAATGGGATTCCTTTTCAAACAGCTCCTCGGTTCGGGGGCCGGCCAGCAAATGGAATTCGGCCTCCGGAAAACGGCGCCACAGAGCGCTGAGGGCCGGGTAGGTTAGGATGGCGTCCCCCAGGTTGCTCAGCTCGATCACTAATATTTTTTTGGAAGACCGGGAGATCGGGGAAGGTGGGGAAAACGCAGACATCGTCATTGCCGGCTTTCCCGGGTTTCCCCGCTTTCCCCTAAGAATTTTCCGGCGGCCTCCAGCGCCTGCTCGACGGTGATCTGGCTCATGCACAGGTTCACCGGGCAGTCCAGCCGATAGCAAGGGACCGGGCAGCCGATCGAGCCAAACAGGGTCATCCCCCGGGCTTCCTGGGGGGGACCGGTCAGCGCCGGGACGGTCGGCCCAAATAGGGCCACGACCGGGGTGCCAACCGCCACTCCCAAATGAAGCGGACCGGAATCATTGGAGACGAGCAGGCGAGTCCGACCCAACAGAGCCCCCAGCTGGCGGAAGCTGGTTCGGCCAGTGGCCACCAGGGGACGGGAGCGCATCTGCCTGATGATCCGATCCACCAGCGGCAAGTCTGTCCGATCCCCGATGAAAATCACCTTCGCCCGGTACCGGTCCGCCAAGGCGTCTCCCAGCCGGGCGAAATGGTCCGCAGGCCAGCGCTTCAGCCGCCAGTTGGCTCCTGGATGCAGGGCCACCAGCCGGTCTTCCGGCCTCACCCCCCATTCCTTCAAAAGAGCGGCCGCTGCTTGGCGGTCTTCTGGAAAAATCCCCACCTCGTAGGCCAGACCGTCGGAGGGGACCCCGGCCCCCTTGAGCATTCGGAGGAACCATTCCGCTTTGTGGACCGAGTCCGGAGCCGGAGGATCGACCGCCCGAGTCAAAAGCCAGGCCCTTTTCCAGGTCCGGTAGCCGATCCGTTCCGGAATTCCGGCGGCCCAGCCGACAAAAGTCCGGGTGAAGGAGCGGTGAAACAGGAAAACGGTGTCGAACCGCTCCGCCCGCAGGCGTCGGACCAGACCCCGCCAGCGGAAAAGACCGGCGACTCCCCGGGATTCCGGCGCCTCGATCACGGCGTTGAGATGAGGGTTCCCTTTTAGAAGATCCAGCCCGCGCGCCGGAGCCAGGCAAACCAGATGGCTTTCGGGGAAAGCCCTTCGGATCGCCCGCAGCGCCGGGGTCATGAAGATCAGATCCCCCATCCAGTTGGGGCCAATGACTAAAATGCGAGAGGCGTTCATAAGTTCATGAGTCCATGAGTTCACGAGTATGTTTGATCAAACCGTTGATTAGCTTATTCACCAAAACAGATTGCTGGAAAGCCGCGTCAAAGGCATTTCGATCAACGTAAGATTGATCAAGGGCGATATAAAGGTGGCTCTGCACCTCCGCCGCAGAAGCGCGAGCCGCGATGTAGTATTGCTTGCTGTCTTTAAGCGTGTATCGCCCGAAACCTTCTGCAATATTCGCCATAACTGAAGTTGCAGCACGTTGCATCTGTGAGCTAAGCCCTCGGTCGCTTCGAAAAGCCGAATTTGACGTTATCTGATAGA
>CAYJTC010000143.1:0-2704 GCA_964372955.1 uncultured Planctomycetia bacterium
TAGCGCGTTGGGGACCCAGAGGTATAGATGGCTTTTCGGAAGCGCAAACTGCGGGATGGGAATTTCCATAATCTCCTGAAGGGTCATGGTGGGATACCTTGATAACCGCTTGTGCTCAGGAGCCATCTTCCCTGTCCGATTAGAGAATTGCCAGGGTGGATCTGCAAGTATGGTGCCAAAGCGCCCAAGACCCTTGAGCAGCAGATCCTCTGCGGCTGTTAATCTCAATCCGTTATTCCACGCCATCTTACTCGTTCTCCAAATAGAGCTTCTTTTTGATCCCGAAGGCTAAGACCGGACACCCTCCTCCCCCGCCACCTTGAATCCTTGGGAGAAGCTTCTTCATATGCGTCGTGGTCGGTCCATACTTTGTTCCAATCCCAAGATGGTTAAAAATCACTTGTAGTTCATCGCAGCGCGTAATCTCATGGGTTGGATTTTCCAGTTCTTTCGAATCGATGACCATCTTGGTGTGAAAACGCTTTTCCACCCAACCCCTCTGTCGGAAGGCCTCGTCGATCTTCTTCGCTATGGACGACTTGCCTCCCCCGCCTTTTATGACCTCACTCCTCCGAAATCTAAAATGAGTGAGCACTTCAATGATATCGTTCCATCCCTCTGGAAAGTCGTTTTTAAGAATCGCGCAGGCGTGTTTCCATTCGTGCACTTCATAGCATGATCGAATAACCCGTGGGAGGGATTTAACTCCTATTGCCCGACTCCTAGGCATGGTGCTCACCTTCCCTATATGCTACGGCAGACTGAGGTACTTGTCGAGTCCTAGAGGGGACCGGATTACCGCAGCAGGAAGTTGGTGAGGGACAGGAGCGCCGATTTGTGGGGGGAGCTTGGGAACGGCTCGAGAGCGGTCCGGGCCTTGGCGAGGTACCGGTCGGCCACGCGGCGGCAGTAGCCGGGCACGCCGAAGCGGATCGCCTGGGTCTTGAACCGCTCGACCTGCTCCCGCGCCTGGACCGGTTCACTGTGAGCCGATTGCCCGTTGCCGTTTCCATGGAACCAGTGGGCCAGCGCCTTCTGGGTCTTAGGGCCGGCCACATCCCGGAGATAGATGAGGGGAAGGGTCATCTGCCCCTGCCCCAAGTCGGTGCCGAGCGACTTGCCCAGATCCCGCTCCACCCCGAGCAGATCCTGCGTGTCGTCCAAAATCTGGAAGGCCAACCCGAAGTTGAGGCCGAAGCATCCCAGGCGCTCGGCTTGGGGTCCGGCGGCGCCACCCAACAAGGCGCCCGCTTGAGCGGCGGCCCCCATTAAGGAAGCGGTCTTCCACCCGATGATCTTCAGATACCGCCGACGGCTCAAATCCAGGTCGAACTGGTGCTGGATCTGGGCCACCTCCCCCTCGCAGACGGTCCGGGCCGTGTCGGACATCAGCCGCAGCACCTTCTCGTGCCGCAGGTCGGACAGAAGGCAGAAGGCCTTGGAATAGAGGTAGTCGCCGGAGAGGACCGACAGGGTGTCTCCCCACTTGGAGTTCAAGGTCGACAGCCCCCGGCGCAGCGACGCCCCGTCGATCACATCGTCGTGGAGCAGGGTCGCCGTGTGGATCATCTCCACCGCCACCGCCAGCTTCACCGCTGGGGTCAGACCCCGCGGGGTCTGACCCCTTGATCCTATCAGCCCGGCGCCCAGCAGGGCCAGGGCCGGCCGGATCCTCTTGCCCGGCATCCGGGCGATGTAGCGGGTCATCTCCCCCAGGAGCCCGTCGCTGACGCCCAGCTCCCGGATGAGGAGCTGCTCGGCCGCTTTAAGCTCGGACTGGATCGGGCCGTAGATCTCGACGAGCCCCATCGACCGTCGCCTCACTTTCATCAAAGATCCGAAGGATCTCATACTTGGTGTTCCGCTGGGCCGGGATCCATCCCGCCCCCCGGATCAGGCGAATCGCCTCTTCCCTGTCGACCCGGTAGACGACCCCGGTCGCCCCGACCACCACCTCGTCGATCAGGATCCCGCCGAAATCGTTGGCCCCGAAGGCCAACGCCAACTGGGCCAGGCGCGGGCCCTCCGTCACCCAGCCGGCCTGGACGTTGGGGATGTTGTCCAGCATCAGGCGCGAGACCGCGATGATCCGCAGGTACTCCATCCCCCCCGCCGGCGGGGTGCTGAGCGCCGTATGGCCCCGCTGGAAGCTCCAGGGGATGAAGGCCCGGAATCCTTGCGTTTCGTCCTGAAGGTCTCTCAACCGAACCAGATGCTCCACCCGCTCCGCGATCGTCTCCACCATGCCGTAGGTCATCGTGGCGGTGGTTTTCAATCCGGCCTCGTGCGCCGCCTTGTGCACGGCGAACCAACCGGCCGCCGAAAGCTTCTTGGGGCTGACCGCCTGGCGAACCCGCTCGATCAAGATCTCCGCCCCGCCTCCTGGCATCGAGTCCAGCCCGGCCGCCTTGAGCGCCTCGAACACCTCCCGATAGCTCTTCCCGGAGACGGCCGCCATCGTATCGATCTCCGGGGCCGAAAAAGAGTGAAGATGAATCTGCGGAAACCGCCGCTTGACGGCCCGGCACAGCTCCTCATAGAAGGAAAGAGGCAGTGACGGATCCAACCCCCCCTGAAACAGCACCTGGGTTCCGCCGATCGCCACCAGCTCCCCGACCCGGCGCAGGATCTCATCGGTCGGAAGCCGGTACGCCTCCGGATGTCCCGGCGGCCGGTAGAAGGCGCAGAAGGAGCAGTCGGCGAC
>CAYJTC010000144.1:0-2642 GCA_964372955.1 uncultured Planctomycetia bacterium
TAACATCAAAGGAGGGAAGATCCTTCGCTTCGCTCAGGATGACGTTCGGCCAACGAACTTACGTTCGCGTAAGTCCGGGCCTCACGTCACTTGCCCATGCCGACCCGCTGGACCCGCTGAAGGAGCTTACCTTCGGTCTGAATGGCGGGAGCGATGATGATCTCGGTCAACTGAAATTCCTTGATGTTTCTGGTTCCGACGGAACCCATGCCCGTGACCAGCGCCCCCATCAGGTTCTGGGTTCCATCATCGGTCCGGGCCGGCCCGTAAAGGATCTCTTCCAGCGTCCCGGAAACCCCCACATGGATCCGGGTTCCGCGGGGCAGGTTGGCGTGCGGGGTAGCCATCCCCCAGTGGTATCCCCTGCCTGGAGCCTCTTTGGCCCGAGCGAAGAGGGAGCCGATCATCACCGCGTCGGAGCCGCAGGCGAACGCCTTGCAGACGTCCCCCCCGGTGCGCATGCCCCCATCGGTGATGATCGGAACGTAGCGGCCGCTCTTTTTGAAGTAAACGTCGCGCGCCGCCGCGCAGTCAACCGTGGCGGTCACCTGCGGGACCCCCAGTCCCAGCACGCCGCGGGTCGTGCAGGCCGCCCCCGGCCCGATCCCCACCAGGATCGCGGAAGGACCCGACTCCATCAGCTCCAACGCCACCTGGTAGGTGACGCAGTTGCCCACGATGACCGGGATCTTCATCGACCGGCAGAACTTGGCGATGTCCAGCGACTTGTACTCGGTGGAGACATGGCGGACGGTGGAGACGGTGGACTGCACCACGAAGACGTCGGCTCCGGCTTCCTGCGCGATCGGCCCGAAATGGGCCGCCCGCTGGGGGATCGCCGAAACCGCCGCCCGAGCATTGGCCTTCTTGATTTCCCGGATCCGCTTGGCCACCAGCTTTTCCTTGACCGGTTCCCGGTAAATGGTCTGAAGCAGTCCGGTGGCCTGGTCGTCCCGGGCCTTGACGATCCGGCCCAAGATCTCTTCGGGGTGTTCGTACCGGGTCTGGACTCCCTCCAGGTTTAGGACCGCCAGGCCCCCCAACTTGCTGAAAGCGACGGCGAACCGAATATCCACGACACCGTCCATGGCGCTGGCGATGATCGGGATCTTGTAGCGCTGGCCGTCCAGTTTCCAGGAGGAATCCACCTCGTTGGGGTTGATCGTTATTTCTCCCGGAACGAGGGCTATTTCGTCGAAGCCGTAGCAGCGGCGGGCCTTGCGCCCGCGCCCAATGAACTCACCCATATTGAGTATTTAACACACAGGCCTCCAGGGAGTCAACCCCCCGGAGGCCTGCTAATGATTTCTACGTCATCCTCACGAAAGTGAGGATCCTCGCTTGCGCGAGAGCCTGCCCTCGGCTCGACCGAGGGATGACCTGCTTTAGCAGGTCACTTGAGAACCGCTAGGATGTCGTCTTGGTTGATGATCAACAGCTCCTTGCCGTTGATCTTGACCTCGTTGCCGGAGTATTTGCCGAACAGGACCGTGTCGCCGGTTTTGACCTCAGGCGGGACAACCTTTCCGTTGGAAAGGACCTTGCCCCCGCCTACCGCCAGCACCTTGGCTTCCTGCGGCTTCTCCCGCGCGGTGTCGGGCAGGATGATCCCTCCCTTGGTCCGCTCTTTTTCTCCGAGAACCTCGACGATCACCTTATCGCCGAGCGGCTTGAGATTAAGCGCTGCCATGGCTTAATACTCCATCCCCATCCCGCCGCCGTGTCCGCCGGCAGGGGCCGGTTTCTCTTTTTCCGGGATGTCGGTGATCAACGCTTCCGTGGTCAGCAGCAGCCCCGCGGTGGAGGCGGGGTTCTGGGTCGCCAACCGGGAAACCTTGGTCGGGTCGATGATGCCGGCATCGATCATGTCGACGTATTTCATCTTGTCGACGTCGAAGCCGATGTTGACCTTCTCCTCTTTGACCCGCTGGGCCACGACCGATCCTTCCAGGCCGGCATTGACGGCCAACTGGCGGATCGGCTCCTCCAGCGAGCGGCGGACGATCTCCACCCCGATCCGCTCATCCTCGTTGCCCGGTTTGAGCTTCTCCAGAGCGCCCAAGGCCCGCAGGTAGGCCACCCCGCCGCCGGGAACAATCCCCTCCTCGGCCGCGGCCCGGGTGGCGTGATGCGCGTCCTCGACTCGGGCCTTTTTCTCCTTCATCTCCGTTTCGGTGGCAGCACCCACCTTGATCACGGCCACGCCTCCGGAAAGCTTAGCCAGCCGTTCCTGGAGCTTTTCCTGGTCGTAGTCGGAATCGGTTTCCTCGATCTGCTTGCGGATTTGAGCGATCCGGCCGGTGATCGCGGAGGTCTTTCCCGCCCCTTCCACGATCGTGGTGTTCTCCCTGTCCACCGTCAACCGCTTGGCCCGCCCGAGATCCTCCAGGGCGATGTTCTCCAGCTTGATCCCCAGATCCTCGGTGATGGCGCGCCCGCCGGTCAAGACGGCGATATCCTCAAGCATCGCCTTGCGGCGATCCCCGTATCCGGGGGCCTTCACAGCGCAGCAGGCCAAGGTTCCCCGCAGTTTGTTCACCACCAGGGTGGCCAGGGCTTCCCCCTCCACCTCTTCGGCGATGATGAGCAGGGGCTTGCCGGTGCGGGCGATCTTCTCCAGAAGCGGGAGCATGTCCTTCATC
>CAYJTC010000145.1:0-2577 GCA_964372955.1 uncultured Planctomycetia bacterium
CGGGGCGTAGCTCAGCTTGGCTTAGAGCGCTTGCTTTGGGAGCAAGAGGTCCTGAGTTCAAATCTCAGCGCCCCGAATATGAATAAAAATTGCATGATGAGAAGGAAAACCTCTGAATATAACGAAGCGTTAAGATTACGGAAGGACGGTTTGTCCTATTCCGAAATCATCCGTGCCCTCCCCATTCCCAGGAGTACGCTGAGTTTATGGCTTCGAGGGATTCCGGTTAGCTTAAAGCATTGGAAGGCTACACCCAGTGAAGTATTTCGCACCCAGGGTAGGAGACTTCATGCAGAACGTCTTGAAAGAGCGGCAAAGACGACAAAATCGGCCCAAGAAGAGGCAGGGTTCAAATTCGGGCAGGTGATAGACAGCTTTATCGACGCATTCAAGGTTGGATTCAAGGTTTGATTAGCAGTTCTTAAGCGCCTGTAGCTCAGTTGGATAGAGCATCTGTCTTCTAAACAGAGGGTCGGCCGTTCGAATCGGCCCAGGCGCGCTCTGATTGGATCAGGAGGAAGTTTAGATCGATGCGGTTGAAGCGGTTCCTCTGGATTCTCGGCGTGGCGGCGTTGGCCGCTGGCTACACGGCGGCGGCCGGGGTCGTGAAGGCCAGAATGGAGCGGTCCTTGAGCGACCTGTTCGGGCGGGAGGCCTCCATTCGGGTCCTCTATTTCACCCCGTGGGGTCTTCACCTGTCCGGGGTCGTCATTCCGCCCGGACCGGGCCAGGAATCGACCGTTTCGGTGGAACAGGCCAGTCTCCGTGTCGGCTTTATTTCTCTGGCGACGGGCCGGCCCCGGTTCCAGGTGGGGCTGGTCCAACCTCGGATTTCGTTCGAGCGGGATCCGATGCGGGTCCGGCATCTGCCGGTTTCCTGGGACCGCCTGAAGCGGACGCCCGGAATTCCTCTAGCCCGTCTGCGAGTCAGGGAAGGGGAGGTGCTCCTGATAGATCGGGCCGTCCTACCGGCTGTCTTTTGCGGGGTACGGGATTTGAGCTTAAGCCTCCGGGCGGACCGGATCAACGGCGGCTTTACTTACAGCGCCATCGGCCTCCTGGAAGGTCGGTCCCGCCAGCTGTTGGGGGAGGTTCAGGCCAGCGGGCGGTATCATCCGGCCGGCTGGTTCCAGACGCGGCTGGCGGCCCGCCACGAGGGATTGGAGCAGGCGGCTCCGTATTTGAAGCGGATCTTAGGTTCGGCCCCCAGCCAGGGGCGGTTCATGATGACCAGCACCGTTACCTGCTTGGCGGATGGGGTGCTGGCGGAAAACGAGATGACCGCCAGCGAGGTTTCCTTCGCCACCGATGAGCCGACGGTGATGGGGATGGACGGCAACCAGCTGGTGGATCTGTTGAGAGATCCGAAGGGGGAGATCCACCTTTCCTTTTTCGTCCGGGGGCATGTGGGCCAGCCGTTGAACTGGTCCAACCTGCTGGAGGCCACCCTACGGGAATCCCTTCGGCAGGCGATGGCCCGCAACATCCATCGTTCTTTGACGGAGGCCGAGCCGCCCCGTTCCGTGGAGGAGCTGCTTCGCCGCGGCAAAGACTCCCTCGGCCGCTGACTTTTTGTGGTGGTATGGTGGCTATAGTGTAATGGTCAGCACGAGAGATTGTGGATCTCTTAGAGCGGGTTCGAATCCCGTTAGCCACCCAACTTTTGTACGCAGGATAGCTGTTGGATGGAAAACAAGAGTTCCGTTGTTCGGAAGATGAAGTGAAGGGATTTGAACAGGGCGGAGGTGTGGAGGCCGCCCGCGGCCTGCACTCTTTTAGGAGGGTGGAACTGGTAGGGAACCTGGGTTCCCTGCCAGGGAACGAGGCGTAAGCCAAGTGACGTTCAATTTCCCCTCACCCACCCTGACTTATTTTTGGACGGAGAAAAATGGAAATCAGAAGAATTTCACCTGGCGTCATGGAGGAATTTATCGCAGCCGAAGGTAAGGAGCGCCCTCTTTCCGTGCAGGGGACGACTGTGTATGTTGTTGGAAGCTCAGCACCGCTAGAACAGCGAACAGGCGCATCGGGTATCCTCTTTCAGTCGGCAGGCGGTTTTAGAAAAGCAAAACGTCGCAGTTCGGCAATCGAAGAAGAATGTTGGTGGATAATTAAGGATCCGCCTGGAGTAGAAAAGGGACATTATTTGGTCGGTCCGGTTTCCAGGAAATCGTTGTCTCTCGCGTGAAATTTCACCCAAGCCGAAAAAATGAGAAAAACGAGTCCAAAAAGTTTGCCTGCCGTTCAGTCTGAAGCTGCATCACCTGCTGTTTTGACCAACGGGCTCCTGGGAGATATTCGCTCACTGATTGATAGTGCCAGGGGACGGGTAGCGCAAGCTGTCAACGTCGGTCTAGTGATGCTCTACTGGGGTATTGGCAACCGCGTCCGTGAGGAGATCGGGGGGCAGAGAGCGAAGTATGGTGAGGAGATTGTGGACTCCCTATCGAGGCAGTTGACCTTGCAGTACGGGCGTGGATTCTCGCGGGTGAATCTGTTTGGTATGGTTCGCTTTGCCGAGGTGTTCCCCAATCCCAAGATTGTACAGACACTGTCTGAACAATTGGGGTGGAGCCA